>JABDJW010000093.1 GCA_013002375.1 Acidimicrobiales bacterium
GTGCCACCGGGCTCGGGCTGGCCGTCGAGGGTCGGCCGCTGGCGATGGCCTGCTGGGTGGCGGCGACGCTCGGCCACATCTTCCCGGTCACCCGGCGGATGCGAGGAGGCAAGGGGGTCGCGACCGCCGGTGGAGGCGCGTTCGTCTTGTTCCCGTGGGTCAGCTTGCTGCTCGCCACCATCTTCGTCGCCGTGGCCCGATTCGGCCGCAAGGCATCGGTCGGCTCGCTGGCGATAGCGTTCGGTCTGGTCTTTCTCGTCGCCGCGACGGGTCGGCCCAATGCCGAGATCGCCGTCACCGCCGGTCTGGTCGGCGTGGTGATCGTGCGGCACTGGAGCAACATCATGCGGTTGCTGCGGCGCGAAGAACACTCGCTGGTCTGAACCCGCTCGGCGTCGGCCGTCGTAGGCTGCCTGGCATGATTCCCCTGGAAGAGGCACAGGCCTACGTACTCTCGGGTTGTCCGGCGCTCGACCCGGTGACCGTTTCGCTCGATGCCGCCCATGGGCTGGTCGCCGCCGAGTCGATCACGTCGCCCGAGGCGGTGCCGCCGTTCGACAACACGGCGATGGATGGCTTCGCGGTGCGGTCGGTCGACACCGCGGCGGCGCCGTGCACCCTCGAGGTCGCCGGCACCCTGGCCGCCGGCATGGCCCCGTCCGTCGAGGTCGGCCCGGGCCAGGCGATCCGCATCATGACCGGTGCGCCCATGCCGCCCGGGGCCGACGCGGTCATCATGGTCGAACTGACGACGCTGGCCGCCGACGGCGGCACGGTCGAGATTGCCGAGTCGGTCCCAGCCGGCAATCACGTTCGCCGGGCCGGCGACGATCTCACGACCGGCCAGATGGTCTTCGAGGCCGGCGAGGTCCTGTCGGCCGGCCATCTCGGTGTGCTGGCCAGTATCGGCCGGTACGAGATCGCGGCCCATCGACGGGTACGCGTCGGCGTGGCCTCGACGGGCGATGAGCTGATCGATGGGCCCGAGCCGTTGGCCGCCGGGCAGATCCGTGACTCGAACCGGCACACGTTGCTGGCGCTCGTCGCCGCGGAGGGTTGCGAAGCGGTCGACCTCGGGCTCATCAAGGACGAGGAGGGTCCCCTGACCGACGCGCTCACCGCCGCCGCCGCCGACTGTGACGCGATCATCACTTCGGGCGGGGTCAGCATGGGGGCGTTCGACTACGTGAAAGTCGTCCTCGACAAGATCGCCGACATGCGGTGGATGCAGGTGGCCATCAAACCGGCCAAGCCGCTGGCGTTCGGCCGAATCCGCTCCACGCCGTGCTTCGGGCTGCCGGGCAACCCGGTCTCCTCGATGGTGTCGTTCGAACTCTTTGCCCGAGCCGGTCTGCGCCAGATGATGGGTCACACCGAGATCCACCGACCCCGGCTGCGGGCCATCGCCGATGCCGACATGCGGCGTCGGACCGATGGCAAGACCCACTTCGCTCGGGTCGTGGCTCGCATCGACGCCGAGGGGCGGTACCGGGTCGCCTTCGCCGGTGGGCAGGGCTCGCATCAACTGAATGCGATGGCCCGGGCCAATGCTTTGGCGGTCGTGCCCGACGGCGAGGGCATCGCGGCGGATGACCCGGTGTCGATCATTCTCTTTCGGTAGGCATCGTCTTTCGGTAGGCGATCTGTTCCGGTCGGCGTGCGCCCACGTCCGCTACCGGAATGAAGCCGAGGACCGGTACCGTGTGGCCATGACCGCCGAACTCGTCGATTCCTATGGCCGCGTGCACCGCGACCTGCGAATCGCGGTGACCGATCGCTGCAACTTCCGTTGCCAGTACTGCATGCCGGCGGAGGGAATGCAGTGGATGCCCCGGGCCGAGTTGCTGACGTTCGAAGAAATCGAGCGGGTCGCTCGCCTCCTGGTCGAGGTCCACGGCATCGAGTCCATCCGGATCACCGGCGGTGAGCCCACCGTGCGGGCCCACCTGCCCGTGCTGATCGAAAAACTGGCCCGACTCGGTGTCGATCTGGCGCTGACGACCAACGGAGCGACGTTGGCTCCGCTCGCGGCCGATCTCGCGGCGGCCGGCCTCAAACGCATCAACGTGTCGCTCGACTCGCTCCGCCCCGATCGGTTCATCGAACTGACCCGGCGTGACGATCTCGCCAAAGTACTCGAAGGGGTCGATGCCGCGATCGATGCCGGGCTGAACCCGGTGAAGATCAACGCGGTGATGATGCGGGGTATCAACGACGACGAACTGGTCGATTTCGCCACGTACGGCCGCGACCGCGGCGTGACGGTGCGGTTCATCGAGTTCATGCCCCTCGATGCCCAGGGACAGTGGTCGAACGAGACGGTCGTGCCCCTGTCGGAAATCGTCGAGACGATCGGTGCTCGCTACTCACTCGAACCGGTGGCGCGAACCAATGCTCCGGCGACTCGCTTCCGTTATCTGGACGGGGCCGGCGAGATCGGCGTGGTGGCCAGCGTCACCCAGTCGTTCTGCGACAGCTGCGACCGAGTGCGGCTCACCGCCGACGGCCAGTTCCGCAACTGTCTCTTCGCCGTCGACGAATTCGATGTCCGGGCCGCGCTGCGCGGCGGGGCGTCCGACGCCGAACTCTCCGAGCTGCTCCAGTATGGCGTGGCCCAGAAGTGGGCCGGCCACATGATCAACCAGGAGCTCTTCATTCGGCCGCGCCGCTCGATGAGCCAGATCGGCGGCTGACGAGCCGGTGCGGGCTCTCGCGATCCGCGTCGCTGCGCCCGCCTAGACTCTGGCCATGTCCGATCGCGACCTCACCGATGGTGCCTTTGGCTCGTCCGGTGATTTCAACCACGCCGGTTTCACCCACCTCGATCCGATGGGCCGAGCCCGCATGGTCGATGTCACCCCCAAGGAAGCGAGCCATCGCCGGGCCATGGCTCGCGCCAAAGTCCACATGGACCCCGAGACCGCGTCGGCGGTGGCCCGTGGCGCCATCACCAAGGGTGATGTCCTGGCCGTGGCCCGGGTGGCGGGCATCCAAGGCGCCAAACGCACGAGCGATCTCATCCCGCTGTGCCACCCGCTGCTGATCGGTGCGGTCACCATCAATTTCGAGATCGGTGAATCCCACATCGAGATCGAGACCCAGGTCGACACGGTGGGCCGCACCGGTGTCGAGATGGAAGCTCTCACCGCCTGTTCGGTGGCAGCACTCACGATCTACGACATGTGCAAGTCGATCGACAAGGGCATGACCATCGGCGATATTGCGCTCTGGGAAAAGACCGGCGGCAAATCGGGCCCGTACCGCCGGGCCAAGTAGTCCCGGCCGGTTCTTCCGGCCGAGCGCCGGTTTCGCGCGAATCGCGCGATATCCACCACGCGACGTGGTTCGATCGCTAGCGTTTTCCGTTATGCACCAGCTCCGCCGCTGGGGTAGACGCCAGCTCCGCCGCTGGCCGAGGAGTTACTCACTGTGGGAATCGCCCTACTCGTCGTCGTGTGGACGTTGGTCCTGGTGCCGCCGTTGGTGCGCCGGCCCCTCGTCGCCCGCGCCGCCGCGGCGGGTGATCCAATGGCGAGTTTTCATCGAAGCATGGCCCGAATTGGGAGGACCAACATGACCGCCGTTGACGGATCCACCGACACCGGACTGCAGCTCAGCCTCGACCCCGAACCGATCGATGCCGCGCCGGAAGCATCGGACGCGATGTCCGGCGTCGTCGCGCCGGCGTGGGAGAGCCGGGTCGCCCGGGCCGGCTCCTCGTTGGCCCAGTTCTATCCCCGGTCGCGCGGCGAAGCGCAACTTCGCCGCCGGTTCACCGCAGGCACCCTGGGGGCGTTGGCGATCTTCGCCATGTTCGCAACGCCGGCGCTGGGCCTACCGGCGTTGTTGGTCGCATTGTTCTTCCTCGCGCTGTTGGGGGTGTTCTGTGCCGCCTGGTGGCAGCGAAACCAGGTGCCGAGCCTGGCCCCCACCGTGCAGCCCTTCCCGTTGCCGTCGGAGATGACGGTCCGGCCCCGAACGCAAGGCGCACCGCTCCAGCGTCGTCGGGCCGGTTAGTAGCCCGCGCCATCTGTCCGAAATGCCGCCCCGACGACGATATAGTTGAAGCTCCTACGGGGCTGTAGCTCAGCTGGCTAGAGCGCCTCGGTCGCATCGAGGAGGCCAGGGGTTCGACTCCCCTCAGCTCCACGTAGAACGAACGCCTCGGGTCTCGGCCCGGGGCGGTTTCGATTCTGGTCGGGCCCAGGCATCAATCAGCTCGAGGGCGTGATACAGCTCACGTTCGAAGGCGGGCAGCGTGTGTTCGTCATCGACCAACTTCCGCAGCGCCGGGAGTTCCCGAAGCCGCGCCTGCACGGTGGCGTCGGAAAGGCGGGGGTCGGTCAGCGCAGGAGCTTCGCGCTCGAACTCGTCGATGACCTCGTCGAGCAACGCACCGGCCGCGTGGAGTTCGGCCTCGATCGCGGTGGAGTCGGCGAAGAGGGGCATGCCGTCGCTCGCATAACCGGCGAGGTTGCGAGCCAGCGTTCCGAGCTCGGCGCGAATCGCGGCCAGCGGCCCCGGTACCTGCTGGGTCCACGAGTAGATCGTTCGTTCTTCACGCAAGATGGCCACCACGGTCGCGGTCTCCTCGAGCACCAGGGCGAGGCGTCGTCGGTAGCTGCGTTGGGTGGTCCGCTTGTCGGCTCGGTCCTCGCGCCACTCCGAGGTCTGGGCCGAGATGAGATAGACGATGAGCGCACCGACCGCGACGATGATCAAGAACAACCCGGTCTGCACCAGCGCCCGCTGGACGGTCGAGAGTTGCTCCCGGTCGAGGGAGCGAAACCCCAGCGCGGCCGTCGTGGCGGCGACGGTGCCGAACACTCCGAGGCCGATCGCCTTTGTCATTCCCTCGAGATCTTGGCTCTCGAGGTTTCGGCCTTGGGTGTCACCCATCCCGCACTTCCTCACCTCACGCGATTGCCGTCGCCCACCAGATTGGCTCGTTTCGGCGAGAATCGCCACTCAGGGTGGTATTTGCCGGCGCGGGAACAGCCGGTAGCGTGGCGGCCGTGATTGTGGTGTTCGACCTGGGCAACGTGTTGATCCCGTGGGATCGGCGGTTCCTCTACGAGAAGCTGATTCCCGACCCGACCGAACTCGACCATTTTCTGGATCATGTCCTGACCCTCGACGTCAACGCTCGGCTCGATCGTGGCACCACGTTGCCCGCCCTCGTCGCCCCGTTGATCGACCAACACCCGCAGCATCAGTCGTTGCTCGAAGCGTTTCGGGATCGATGGGTCGAGACCGTCAAGGAGCCCTATCCGGAGACCGTCGCCTTGTTGCGCGAACTCGTCGATGCCGGCCGCACCTGCTACGCACTGTCGAACTGGGGGGCCGACACGTTCGCGATGGTCCAGCATCAGTATCGGTTTCTCGACTGGTTCGACGGATTGGTGATCAGCGGCCGGGAAGGGGTCGTCAAGCCGGAGCCGGAGATCTTCCACCGCATGTGCGCGCGCTACGATTTCCGCCCGGCCGATGCGCTGTTCATCGACGACTCGGCCGCC
Source organism: Acidimicrobiales bacterium (assembly GCA_013002375.1). GTDB lineage: Bacteria > Actinomycetota > Acidimicrobiia > Acidimicrobiales > SHLQ01 > JABDJW01. Next base: position 5,517 of record JABDJW010000093.1, read on the forward strand.
AACATCGCCGCCGCTGACCGGCTCGGGTTTGCGACCCATCTCTTCACCGAGCCAGCGCTGCTGCGCGCCGACCTGACCGCTCGGGGCTTGCTCTAGCGCTCGACCCGATCGGTGCCGACCCCGGTGTAGCGGCTCATACGCCGCACCTGGCGCAGTCGAAACCATTCGGCGTCGCGACAGTGGGCGTGGAAGTGGGTCGGGATCTGGCGCATCTCGCGATCGATGGTGAATGCCTCGGCGCCGAAGCGTTGCTCGCCGACCCGGGTCAGGCAGGCCAGCATGTGGGCCAGATCGGCGGCGCTGGGTTCGGTGCCGTGGGGCTTCCAGACCACCATCGGCACGCTGCAGACCTCGCAGTCTGCGATCCAGCACACGTCGTCCTCGTGGTACCAGTGGGTGAATCGAGCGGCCTCGCACAGCTCGCAGGAGGGATCGAAGTCAGCCATCGGAGGTGGTCGGAGCTGTCGAGGGCCCGGACGTTGGAGGAACGGTGGTCGATGGGGAGCCGAGCGCGGCCTCGGCGGCCACGTCGCAACCGGCGTCGGGCCGATCGAGCGCGGGGCGGCCGTCGGTGCGAATCGTCGCCGGTAGCAGGCACGAGGCGATGCGGCCGTCCGGCGTCACCGTGGTCAGCGCAACGGTGGAATCCGGATCGTTCGGATTGTTGAGGGGCCATACGAAATGACCGAGGCTGAACGCGACCCAGCGGTTCTGGATCTGCCGCAGCGATTGCAGGCGGTGCGGGCCGTGACCGTAGACGGCGTCGGCGCCGGCGTTCACGAGTTGTTCGGCGAGGTCGACTTCGGAGGGGTTCGGGTCGCGATCTTCGGGTTCGCCCCAGTGGATCGAGACCAGGACGAGATCGTTGTCGGCTTCGGCCCTGATCGCCGCGGTGATCGCTGCCGCGTCGGTCGCGTCGGGGCCCACGACGGAAAAGCCGAAGAGTGCCGCCGTGTGGGGACCGAGCTGCACGATGGCGGGATCGGCGTCCGTGCCGATCACCGTGAGCCCGGCCGCTTCGGCTCGTTCGATCGTCTCGGCCTGGGCCTCGACGCCATAGTCGCCGGTCGCGTCGTTGGCGACGTTCACGACATCGACGCCCGCGTTGGCCAGCGGCTCCAAGCCCGCGACGTCGCACCGCAACGCAAAGGGACGCTCGGGGATCGGTTCGCCGGACTCGGCCACCGGGCACTCCAGATTGGCGATCGTGAGGTCGTCGGTCGTGAACAGGCCACCCATGTCGCTGAGCAGATCGCTGAAATCGGGCTCGACATCGGCGAACGCGGTCGAGAGCATGACGTCGCCGACCGCATGGATCACGATGTCACCCGGATTCGCGGTCGGAGCGGCCGACGTCGCAGTCGTCGCGTCGGTGGGTAGCCCGGACGGGAGAGCCGGCGTGGTCCCTTCGGTGGCCAGTGGCGCCCGGCCCTCGTCGGCGCTGCACGCTCCGGCCAGGAGCATTGCGACGACTGCCGCGCCGATGGCGGGGCCGAGGCCTCGGCCCGGGAAAGGGCCTAGGAGAGACCGCAGGATGCTTCTCCCTCGAAGAAGCCGTCTTGGAAGGCGTCGGTGCGAGCGAACAACGAGGCATCGTCACCCGGTCGACGGAATCGCAGCATGACGGCCAGAGCTTCATCGAGGTCGCTGGGGGAGAGCTCGAGGAACAAGGGCTCGTCGGTGGCGTCGTCGAAGCCGACCTGCAGCTGGCCGCCGAACACCGCCCGGGCCCACACCCCGCCGAGGCAGTGGGCGACAAGGTCGCGCTCGACCTCGGCGCCGCGGAACTGGGCGAAGTCGATTTGGGCGTTGCCGTACTCGCGGGCGAAGAGCAGGGCGACGGCGAAGTCGCCGAGATCGTTGTGGACCTTGGCGACCTGGTCCGCGTCGAAGTAGATGCGGCCGGCGCCGTCGCACCAGTGCACGGGGTTCTGGGCGATGTTGGGTTCGCGGCAGGGAGTCGAGTCGCCACGGCTGGGCCAGTAGGGCTCGGCGCTGAGCTGATCCTCGCCGGTCTCGCGACTGATTTCGGGGCCCCAGAACGAGTTCAGGCCGGCCAGGGTGAAGTCGAGCGTCTCGTCGAGGTCGAGGTTGCCCTGGCCGCCTTCGTCCTCCGCCGCGAACGCCAGGTCGGTGATGCGGGGAAGCCCTTCGACCTGCCCGTAACGGGCGCACTGGCTCGGGCCTTCGAGGAAGCCGTCCTCGTAGGCACCGACCCGGTCGAAGCCGGTGCCGTGCGCGCCCTCGGACAATGGGTCGAGGCCAGGAGGGTCGCGCAGGAGCAGGAAGCCGGCGACCGAGCCGTCGAGTTCGGCGGCCGAGAACGGGTCGATGTCGGGGCTTTCGCCGTTTTGGATGCTGCCGACCCAGGCGCCGGCCAGGCAATCGGCCTGGAGCTCTTTCAAGATGGTCGGACCGGTCACGCCGGCCTTGAACTGGACCGCGTGACCCCACTCATGGGCCAGCACCACCGTCATCGCGGCGTCGCCGAAGTTCTCGTAGAGCTTGGGGAAGAGATAGCGGGCGTCCCAGGTGACGTAGTCCTCAGGCGGGCAGAAGATGGCGTTGTTCTTCAGGATCTCGTTGGGCAGGGGCTGCCCGCAGGAGATCCGTTCGTTGCCGTCCGGGTCGAACGGGAACGCGGCCTGTGGTGGGCTGTAGGGCTCGCCGAACGTCTGCTGATACACGTCGTTCCAGTAGGCGTTGATGTCGTCCCGAGCCGTGATGGCGAGATCATCCATTCGCTGCCGCTCCGCGTTGGACAGCTGATCGCGGTTGATCGGCTCGGCGCGGATCAGCTCGGTGCGTTCGCCGATGCGATTCGAGTCGTCGCCTCCGCCCCCGCCCAGCGAGGTTCCCCCGAGGCCCGCGCCGCTGCAGCCGCGGCTCATCAAGAAGATGACGCCGACGACCACGATGATCATGATCAGGCCGCCGCCACCGCCCTTTCCACAACCGCCGGGCATCTGACCGGTGCTGGCGCCCCGGCCGCGCCCGAGGCCACCCAGAACGCCTCCTCCGAGACCGCC
>JABDJW010000113.1 GCA_013002375.1 Acidimicrobiales bacterium
CAGCATCATGAACGGGCTCCACTGCCAGACGAGCACGGTGACGACGGACCAGAGCGGATACCTGGTGGCGAACTCGATCGGCTCGAAACCGAGCAGCTCGATGAACCAGTTGATGACGCCGAAGGTCGAGTTGAACATCTGGGTCTTCCAGATGAATCCAGCGACCACTGGCATCACCAAGAACGGTGTGATCAACAGTGTGCGCACGAAACCCTGACCGAAGAATTTGCGGTCGAGGAGGATGGCCAGGCCGGTACCGACCACGAGCGACAACAAGACGGCGAGCACGGTCATCTGGACACTGACCCAGGCCGCATCGCGGAAGAAGACGTCGTCGGGGAGGTCGGCGTAGTTGTCGAACCCGATGAACTCGCGTGGTTCGGGGGTATCGAGGCGCCATTCAGTGAGGCTGTAGAAGAGCGTGAAGAGGAAGGGGATCTGTGTCACGACAATCGTGAACAGCAGCGCCGGCATGATCGGCAGCCGTCGCTTCCAGCCTTCGATGCGTTCCAGCCGGCGAACCTCTTCGGTTCGGTCTACGGCAACAGCAGAACCAGACATCGGCGTTTCCCCCCTCGGAATGATGCTCTTTGCGGATAGTACGTGTGAACCCGCTGAGCGATCCAATCGTCTCGCGCGAGCATTGCAGTCGGCAGAGCCGACCGGTCTGCCGGTCCGGCCGAGACGAGCTCGGCCGGACCGGTCAGATCAGATCGTGAGCTGGATCAGCTGCTCACTTCGGAGGCGATGATGTGGCAGTCGGAGAGGGCATCTTCGACGCTCATCGAGCCGGCAATCGCAGCCGAGAACAGCTCGGTGCAGCGGGTCCCGACGTCCTGGAATTCAGGAACACCGACGTACTGCACGCCGGGCAGACCGGGCCGCGGCGTGGTGCCGGGGTTATCGATCGGTGCGGCGAGCATGGCATCGAGGGTGCGCTGAGCGAAGGCGCCAGCAGCCTCGAGGTACTCGGGGCGCTCGTAGAGCGACTGACGGGTGCCCGGGGGAACTGCACGCCAACCGTCTTCCGCAGCGATGATCTCGTGGTAGTCGGCGTTGGTCGCCCAGTCGATGAACTGCCATGCGGCATCCTGGTCGGTGGTGCTGACCGGGATGGCGAGGGTCCAGGCCCAGAGCCAACCAGACGCTTCAGTTTCCTTGGTCGGAGCCAGAGCGAAGGCGGTGTTGGCGACAACATCCTCGGGGAAGAGGCTGGCGGCTACGGTGGCGTCGTACCACATGGCGACCTTGCCCTCTTCGTAGAGCGTCTTGCACTCGTTGAAGCTGGAGTTCGCTGCGTCGTCTTCGCCAGCGTCGTTGAGGAGGTCAACGTAGAAGTTCAGCGCTTCGGCGAACTCGGGCTGATCAACCTGCGCCTCACCAATGGTGCCGTCCTCGTTTGCGAGCCACCAGGTGCCACCGAAGGTGTTGAGCACGGTGGTGAAGGCGGCGCCAAGGTCGCCCCAGCCGGGCTTGCCGCGGAGGCAGATGCCGGCCATCTCATCGGAGTCGACCTCGCGAGCGATTGCCGCGACTTCTTCCCAGGTGGGAGCGGCCGGCATGTTGTCGATAATGTCCGAGCGGTACATCACGAACGACGACTCGGCGTAGAACGGCGAAGAATAGAGCTCACCGTCGACCGAGAGACCGTTACGAACGGCCGGGATCAGGTCGTCGATGTCGTACGTGTCGGACGCAGCGGCGAGATCGTTGAGCCCAACGAGCCAACCATTGGCGCCGAACTGCGGTGTCTCGTACATGCCGATCTGGACGACATCGAACTGTTCACCACTGGCGCCGACGTCGCGAGTGGTGACCTCACGCAGGGTCTGCTCGTCGAGCACGGTCAATTCCACCGCGATGCCGGTCTCGGGCGTGAAGTAGTCCGCCGCGAGCTCGCCCATGCGGGTGATGTTGTCGTTGCCCACGAGGGCAACGGTGATCGAACGATCACCCTCGGCCGGCGGCGGCGGTGGCGGATCCTCGCCCGGTTCGGCCGGAGCGGTGGTGCCCTCGTTGCCCGACTCATCATCGTCACTACCGCAGGCGCTGGCGATCAGCGCGAACGCCGCCAGCAGGGTGAGAATGAGAAGCCAAGGCTTGCGGGCCTGGCTAGTACGCGTAGTCATGAAATAACGTCCCCTCCATAGGGATTCAATCTGTTGTGTCGATCGAGAACGCTCGATGAACACACGTCTGTTTAGTTGGTTTCATGTTGGAACGCAAGTGGGGTGATGTTGGTTTGGTCCAATCGTGCTCATCTCGCATCTTCGTTTGTGTTGGTATAGGGTGTTCGCGTGATTCCGGACACCACCGCCACCGCGCTTGCCGAGTCCGCTCTTTCGGCCCTTGGCCCAACGGTTCGGGTGCCCAACTACGACCGGTCCCAGCTGCGGCGCAGCATTGTCCATATCGGGGTCGGCGGGTTTCACCGAGCGCACCTGGCCGCCTACATCGATGAGCTGTGCCAGGCCGGCCATACCGGGTGGTCGATCGTCGGCGTTGGGGTGCTTGAAACCGACGCCACGATGGCCGAGGTCCTTGCGGCGCAGGAACACCTGTACAGCCTGATCTCTCGCGGTGCAGCCAGCACCGACGTATCGGTGGTCGGCGCGATCGTCGATTACGTGTTGGCCGTTGGCGATCATCGCGCCGTCGTCGAGTTGGTCGCCGCGCCCGACACCCAGATCGTGTCGCTCACCATCACCGAAGGCGGCTACCCGATCGATGACACGACGGGCGCCTATCTTCCCGAGTCCCCCGTCGCCGGTTCCGCGTCGGCGTTCGGTCTGATCGCGGCCGGTCTGCAAGAACGTCATGCCGCCGGCCTTGGCCCCATCACCATCCTCAGCTGCGACAACATCATGTCCAACGGCGATGCCGCCCGGCGGGCGACCGTGGGGGAAGCGACTCGCATCAGCCCCGAGCTCGCGGCGTGGGTCGAGGCCGAAGTCACGTTCCCGAACTCGATGGTCGATCGCATCACACCGGCCACCACCGACGCCGACCGCGCCTTTCTCGCCGAGGCCTATGGGCTCGCCGATCGTTGGCCGGTCGTGGCCGAGCCCTTCCGCCAGTGGGTCATCGAGGATTCGTTCGCCGCTGATCGCCCTCCGTTTGAGCAGCTCGATGTCATCGTCACTGACGACGTCGAACCGTACGAGCTGATGAAGCTGCGCCTGCTCAACGCCGGTCACAGCTGTCTGGCCTACCTCGCCGCGCTACTCGATATCGAGCACGTCCATACCGCAATGGACGATGCCTCCATTCGGTCCTATGTCGAAGCGTTCCTCGACCACGAAGCCAAGCCCGGTTTGCCGCCCGTCGCCGGCGTCGATCTTGATGCGTACACCGCAACCCTGATCGAACGGTTCGCCAACCCGCAGATCCGCGATCAGATCGCCCGCCTGTGCCTCGACGGCTCGGCCAAGTTCCCGAAGTTCCTGCTGCCGACCGTGCGGGCCCAGCTCGACACCGGCGGCCCAGTGGCTTTGAGCGCTCTGGCTCTGGCCGGCTGGTGCCAGTACCTCACCGGCCGATCCCAGAATGACAAGGCCATCGAGCCATCACCCGATCCGCTCTTGGCCGACGCGCGGCGCTACGCCTCGGCGTCGCTTGACGAGCCCGAGCGCTTCCTCGACTTCGACGCGGTATTCGAGCGCGCGTTGGCTGGCGACGACCGGTTCCGGGCCGCCTTTGTTCACGCGCTGACGTCGCTGCGCGAGGATGGCGTCCAGCACACCCTGAAACGCATGGTGGCCGAAGCCGGATCGTGACCATGAGCAACCAACCGATCGACACCCCGACACCGGTGCTGTTCCAGGCCGAACGTCAGCGTGAGATCGTCGGTCTCACCGCCGAACGCGGCCGCGTCGAGGTGGCCGAGCTGGCCGGACAATTCGGCGTGACGACTGAAACGATCCGCCGGGACTTGTCCGAACTCCAGCAGCAACGCATGCTTCGGCGGGTGCACGGCGGGGCGGTCCCGTGGGAAACCTCGGAGTTCGAGCCGCTCCTGTCGGTACGAGCCGATCTCCACGATTCCGAGAAGCGGCGGATCGCCCGGCGGGCGGTCCAGGAGCTGCCCGACACCGGCGCGATTCTGATCGACTCGGGCAGCACGCTCTCCCGGTTCTCCGAAGCGATTCCACAGGACCGGAGCCTGCGCATCGTCACCAACTCGGTCCTCAATGTGCTCACCCTGGCCAAGAGCGATGCCTTCGAAGTCACAGTGATCGGCGGCATTCTGCGGAAGAACACGCTGGCCATGGTCGACGCCCAGGCGGTCGAGGCGGTCGCCGAACTCTCGGTCGACACGTTGTTCATCAGCAGTGACGGGTTCTCGCCGGCGCGCGGCCTGACCACGCCGTACCGCGAAGAGGCCGCGATCAAGAAGGCCATGATCCGCGCCGCAGACCGCGTGGTGGCCTTGGTCGACCACTCCAAGTTCGGCCACGATCATCTGGTCCGCTTCGCCGAGTGGTCCGACGTCGACGTGTTGGTCACCACGAGCGAACTCGGAGCTGAGGCGGTCGCCGAGATCGAGGCCACTGGCACCACGGTCGTGCTGGCCTAGCCGGCCAGCCGCGGCGCTAGGGCTCGGCCCGCTCGCGGCCGGTTGCTCGGCCATGCCAGATGGCGAGCAACTCTGATTCGCCGGTCTGGGCCCCTTCGGCGAGCCGGCTGGCCGCGATCACCGGTTCCCATCGTTCGGCCTCGATGCGTTCGGTCGCCGGTGAATCGAACATCGCCTCGAGGTAGGCCGCGTGGACGATCCGCATCGTTTCGTAATCGGCGCCCGGTAGGTGTTCGGGAGCGCTCGCCGGCGATCCCGAAGGGCGAATGAGTACCGAGGTCCGGACGATGTCTGCCTCGACGGCGCCGGCTGCAGCATCGAACCAGTCGATGATCACCGGTCCGCGGTCGCTCATCAAGAT
>JABDJW010000152.1 GCA_013002375.1 Acidimicrobiales bacterium
GGCATGCGCACCCGCCCACCAACACCGGCATGTCGCACAACAAGCTGGCCATGTGGGTGTTCCTGGGCTCCGAATGCCTGCTGTTCGGCGGCCTGATCAGCACCTACATGCTGTACCGCAACAACCATCAGGACGGCCCCGACGCGGCCGAGCTGTTCGACATCCCCTTCACGTCGGTCAGCTCGTTCGTGCTGCTGATGAGCTCGCTCACCATGGTGCTGGCCCTGTCGGCCATCACCCGGGGCGATCACCAGCGCACCCGCCTCTGGTTGCTCACCACCGCCTTGCTCGGCGGGTTGTTCATCGGCGGCCAGGTCTACGAATTCACCGTCTTCTACGAAGAAGGCCTGGGCTACACCACCAGCCCGTTCAGCTCGGCGTTCTACACCCTCACCGGCTTCCACGGCGTGCACGTCACCCTCGGCATCATGATGCTGATGTCGCTGTACGTGTCGTCGCTGCGGGGCAAGCTGCACCAACGCAACGCCGAAACGGTCGAACTCGTCGGCTTGTACTGGCACTTCGTCGACGTGGTGTGGGTGTTCATCTTCACCGTCGTGTACCTCACCGCAGAAGGAGTTGGCTGAGCATGGCAGACGCAGGCACCGTCGAGGCCCCCGAGGCGGCCGACGCCGGCAGTACTCACGACGACCGCGGGCACGATCACCCCAGTGACAAGGACTACGTCAAGGTCTTTCTCACCCTGTTCGTCATCACGGCCGTCGAAGTCGCCTGGCTGTACCTCGGGCTGCCCAACTGGGCCCTGATCGGCGGCCTGATGGTGATGATGACCGTGAAGTTCTACCTGATCGCCGCTCAGTTCATGCATCTCAAGGTCGACATCAAGCTGTTCACCCAACTGTTCCTGTTCGGGTTGGTGCTGGCCGCCGCGGTGTACATGGCATTCCTGAGTTCGTCCGACTTCTGGAACAGTTTCTAACGCCATGACCGCCGCGGTGAACCCGTGGGCATTCGTCCCGCACCCCGAAGTGTGGGCCCTGATCGCGGCCGTGATCGGCCTCGGCTATTTCGCCACCCGCATCATCGGACCCAAGGTCGTCCCGGCCGGCACGCCGGTGGTCACCACCAAACAGCGGCGGGCCTACTGGGTCGCCGTGATCGTGTTGTGGCTGGCGTCGGATTGGCCGATGCACGACATCGCCGAGCAATACCTGTACTCGGTGCACATGGTGCAGCACCTGCTGATCACCTTCGTGGTGCCGCCGCTGATTCTGTACGCCATGCCCGAGTGGTTGGCCCGGCTCATTGTGTTCGAGGGCGGTTGGTCGTCCCGGCTGTTGCAGAAGCTCACCCACCCGGTCGTCGCCGGTGCCATCTTCAACGCGTTGGCCGCGCTCACCCACTGGGCGGTGGTCGTCAACACCTCGGCCGACAACGGGCCGTTCCACTATGCCATCCACCTGGCCCTGTTCATGTCCGCGCTGCTGATGTGGATGCCGGTCATCGGTCCGCTGCCCGAACTTCGGCTCGGTCCGCTCGGCCAGGCCGTGTACCTGTTCATCATGTCGATCATTCCGACCGTGCCGGCCGCATGGCTCACCTTTGCCACCGGCACGGTGTACTCGGCCTACGACATTCTCGAGCGTCCGTGGGGCATCAGCGTGGCCGCAGATCAACAAAGCGCCGGTGCCATCATGAAGGTGTTCGGCGGGTTGTACCTGTGGTGCTGGATCGCTGCGGTGTACTTCCGTCATGCCAATCGGCTCACCAATCAGGATCGCGCCGTTCGCCGTTACGCCGATCGCTTCGACGCCAAGGCCGCCGCCGGCGTCGACGATGAGGAACCGCTGACCTACGAGAAGGTGACCGAGGCGTTCTCGTCGACCGCCGATTCCTGATGGTCGCGGGCCCGATTGGCTGGTACCCTCAAAGCCACAACTGAGAATGCGCCAGATTTGATCGTCAGCTTGCGGGCGCAGAACAAATGCAGCTAAAGCGTCGCCCCAGCGCTGAAGTACCCTCCCGCCGGCTGCGAGCCGGTGGCGTATGGGAGACCAGCATGAGTACCGCAACCAACAGCCGATTCCACGAACTGCTCGAAGCCCGAGGCGTGCTCGTCGCCGATGGCGCCATGGGCACCAGCCTGTTCGCGCTCGGTATGGAATCGGGGGCGTGCCCCGAATTCCTGAACGTCGACGATCCAGAGATGATCCGTACCGTGCACCGGCAGTTCGTCGAGGCCGGGTCCGACATCATCCTCACCAATACCTTCGGCGGCAACCGTCGTCGGCTCATGCTCCACAAGGCCACCGACCGGGTCGCCGAGCTCAACAAGGCCGGCGTGACCATCGCCCGGGAGGTCGCGGACAATGCCGATCGGCCGGTGCTCGTTGCCGGCAGCGTCGGCCCCACCGGCGATCTGTTCGAGCCGCTCGGGCCCCTGACCCATGCCGAGGGCGTCGAGGTCTTCTCCGAACAGATCGAGGCCATGGTCGAGGCCGGTGCCGATCTGGCCTGGGCCGAGACGTTGTCGAGTGTCGAGGAGATCTCGGCGGCGTACGAGGCGGCCGCGAAGTTCGATCTGCCGCTCGTCGTCACGATGAGCTTCGATACGCACGGCAAGACCATGATGGGCTTCAAACCATCCGAACTGGGCCAGTGGGCCGACGAGAACCACGCGCCGCTGGCTGCCGTCGGCGCGAACTGCGGCATCGGTCCCGGCGATGTGGTCGCCGCGGTGCACGAGCTGGCCGATGCCTGTCATCGCCCGGTGGTGGCCAAGGCCAACTGTGGCATTCCGGTGTACGAGGACGGCCAGCTCACCTACCCCTCCGACCCCGACGAGATGACGCACTACGTCGATCTCGCCCTTCGGTCCGGAGCGAAGATCATCGGCGCCTGTTGTGGCTCGACCGGCGAGCACCTGGGCCTCATCCGCCAGCACGTCGACGCGTTCTTGGCCGATACTGCGCCGGCCGAGCGCCCCGAGGTCACCGAGATTCACGCCCGCCTGGGCAACACGGCAACCGGTTCAGCCGGTTCGACCGATGCCGCCGACGCCGCCCCCAAGCGCCGCCGCCGCCGCCGAGCTTCCTAGAGGTAGACCCCAAAAAGCAGGCTCGACGGTGGCTAGCGAGCGATCGTGTCGAGGCCGCAGAACGGTCGCAAGACCTCGGGCACCACGAAGCTGCCGTCGGGCTGCTGGTAGTGCTCCATCAGGAACACCAGCGTGCGCCCCACGGCGCAGGCAGTGCCGTTCAAGGTGTGGGCGAAGGCTGAGCCGTCATCGGTCTTGATCCGGGTACCGAGCCGGCGGGCGGAGTAGTCGAGGTAGTTGCTGCACGAGGTGAGCTCGCGGTAGGTGCCCTCGCTGGGCAGCCAGACTTCGCAGTCGTACTTCTTGGCCGCGGGGGCGCCGAGATCGCCGGCCGCGACGTTGATCACCCGGTAGGGCAGGCCCAGATCGTCGAGGATCTCCCGCTCGATCTCGAGCAGCAGCTCATGTTCGGCCCACGATTGCTCGGGGGTGGACCAGATGAACATCTCGACCTTGTCGAACTGATGCACCCGGAAGATGCCCCGAGTGTCCTTGCCGTAGGTGCCGGCCTCGCGCCGGAAGCAGGTGGAGAAGCCGGCGTAGCGCAGCGGCAGAGCGTCGCCGTCGAGTCGGTCGCCGCGGTGCAGGCCGGCCAGCGGTACTTCGGACGTACCGACCAGATGCAGTTCGTCGGCGGTGACGTCGTAGACCTGGTTGCGATCGGTCGGGAAGAACCCGGCATCGACCATCATCTGCTCGCGGACCAGCACCGGCGGAATCACCGGGGTGAATCCGCGCCCCACCAGCTTCTGCATCGTGAACTGCACCAGGGCGAACTCCAACAAGACCGCTTCGCCCCGCAGATAGGCGAAGCGGCTGCCCGACACGTCGGCGCCGCGTTCGGCGTCGACCCAGCCCATGTGCTCGCCGTAGTCGGCGTGATCCATCGGTGGCGCCGGCGGTGTGTCGCCGACCGCGGTGATCAGTTCGAAATCTTCTTCGTCGCCATCGGGAACCGAATCGTGGGCCGGATTCGGCACGCCCAAGACGATCTCGTCGACCGCGGCCTGGGTGGTCTGCAGCGCCGCTTCCACTTCGCCGAGACGGGCCTTCAGCTCGCCGGCCGCCGCGATCTTGGCCTCACGTTCGTCCGGATCGGCCTGGCCGATCGCCTTCGACGCCGCGTTGGCCTCGGCCCGCATGGCCTCCACCTCGGTGAGGGTGGTGCGACGCGATTCGTCAGCGGTCAACAACTTCTCGATATCGGCCGGATCGGCGCCCTTGCGGATGGCACCGGCCCGGTAGGCCTCGTCGTCGCGGAGTCGTCGGAGATCGATCACAGCAGCGAGGTTACCGGTGCCGGCCGGCCGGCACGTGGCCTTTCATCGCCCCGTCGACGGGACCAAGCCGCTCAGCCGGCGGTCAGGGCCAGCTCGGGTACTCGCGACGTGGGGGTCACCGCGACGATCGCCGCGATGGTCAGCGGCACCGCGCCGAGGAGCAGGACCGGGAGCTGGAACTCGCCGGTCGCCGTCTTGGCCAAGGACAGGATGAACGGACCCGATGCCGAAGCCGCGACCGTGATCGTGGTGGCGACGCCCATGATCCCGCCCAGCTCCGCCGTGCCGAAGAAGCGGGGGAAGAGTGTGCTGTACAGGGTGCGCACCGCGCCGGCCGCCACGCTGACCGTCAGTCCATAGCCGATCGCGATCGGCACATTCGATGCGACCGAGAGCACCCCATGGGCGCCGGCCAGCATGACCATCGCGGTGACCATCAGCGTGCGAGGGCGAAGGCGGTCGGCCAGTGGACCGAACACCAACCCGGCGGCGAGCGGACCGACGAACTGGGGCAGGAACAGCGCGGCGGCCTGATCCTCGGAGATACCCCGCTCGCCCAGGATGGCGATCTGGTGGAAGTTCAGCGCGGTCGTGAGCAAGGACGGGGTGGCCACGACCGCGGCCAGGAGCCAGAATGCCGGGTTGCGAAGGGCCTCGGCCCTGGTCGACGGGGGCCGCGACGCTCGGGCGTGGCCCGATCGATCGCGACGGGCGACGAACGCGGCACCGTCGGGCACCTGACCAACGTCGGCGGGTCGGTCGATCATCCCGAATCGGGCCATGGGCAGCACGACCGACACCACGATGATCGCGGCCAACACCCAGGCGGTTCGCCACGAGGTGAAGCCGATCAATCCGTTGAGGGCGATCGGGGTCAGGGCCATCATGCCTCCGCCCACCGCGGCCACGATGCCGGCCGCGAACCCTCGATTGTGCTCGAACCACAAGCCCACCGCGACGGTGGCCGTCAAGGACAACGAGCCCTGGCCCAGCAGGCGGATACCGAGGAAGCCCACGATCAGCGTGGCGAAGCCCTGCACCTGCGACATGCCGAGCAAGGTGACGCCGAAGCCCAGGGCGATGATGGTCATCATGGTGCGAAGCCCGAAGCGATCGATGCGACGGCCGACGATCGGCAACATCGTCGCCGCGCTCAGCGTTCCGATCAGGTAGGCGAGCGACACTTGATCCCGAGTCACCCCGAGCCCGTCGATCATCGGATCGATGAACACCGACACGCCGATGGTCTGGCCCGGGCTCGTCATCACCATGGTGATGACCGCGAGGGCAACGATTCGCCAGCCCGAGAACGGCGCCTTCGCAGCGGAGTCCGGTGCGGCGGTCAAGAGCTCAGCGCCAGGCCGAATTCGGCCGCGAACACGCCGGCCACGATCGTGACCGCGACGTACGCGACGCCCTGGCCGGGGTGGCGATCGCCCATCTGGTGGCACGACGTGACGAACGTCGAGTAGGTGGTGAGGGCGCCGAGGCCGCCCGAGCCGACGACGGTGAGCGCAGCAAGGCCGACCGATCCGGTGAGCAGGCCCAGGACGAACGAGCCGACCACGTTCACCAACAACGTGGCGAGGGGGACGCCGTAGGTGCCGGGCATCCGATGGGTGATCTCGGCGCGCGCCGCCGCCCCGAGCGCGGCGAAGAACAAGAAGCCGACCGGTACCGCAATCATGGTGCGGCCCGAGGGATCATGGTGCGGCCACGCGGATCATGCGGCCGTCGCGACCCGTTCGCCGGTGGCATAGGCGGCATAGGCGGCGACCAGAGAGGCGAGCAGGTAGCCGACCCCGAGGGCGAGATCGTCGGCCCGTCGGAACTCGGCCAGTTCGACCGCGAACGTGGAGAACGTGGTCAGTCCGCCGCAGAAGCCGGTACCGATCGCGGCCCGATGGCTGCTCGTGAGCTCGCGGTGGTGCAGGACCACCCCGATCAAGAAGCTGCCGATGATGTTCACCAAGAACGTGCCGGTGGGAAAGCCGCCGGCGGTATCGACGACATCGCGCACCCACCACCGCAGCGAGGCGCCGGCCATTCCCCCCAGCATGATCCAGAGCAGTCGGCCGTGATCCATCGCAGAGCAGACTACTCGTCACACCATCGCACTAACTTGGGATCGATGCTTCGCTTACTGGTCGTCCGTCACGCCGAATCGCAATGGAACGCCGAGGGCCGGTGGCAGGGCCGGGC
>JABDJW010000172.1 GCA_013002375.1 Acidimicrobiales bacterium
CGCATGCCGACGAAGGCATCGATGAATGCCGTCAATGGCACGCCGTATTGCAGGCCGTGGCTGACCGCGATGGCGAAGGCGTCCATGATCCCGGCCAGGGTCGATCCCTGTTTGGACACCCGCACGAAGATCTCGCCCGGGGTGCCGTCGTCGTACTCGCCCACGGTCACGAAGCCCTTGCAGTCGGCCACCCGGAATTCGAAGGTGCGCGAGGTTCGGGCCCGGGGCAGCTTCTGCCGGATCGGGCGGAGCGGCGGGTCGCCAACCACCACCCCGCGTACGACCTCGGCTCCGGCTTCGCGAGCCGTGGCACCGGTCGAGAGCGGCTGACCCACCTTGCAGTTGTCGCGGTACACGGCCACCGACTTGAGCCCGAGACCCCATGCCTCACGGTAGAGCGAGTCGATGTCGTCGACCGACACCGACTCGGGCAGGTTGACCGTCTTGGAGATCCCGCCGCTGATCCACGGCTGTGCGGCGCCCATCATGCGCAGGTGGCCTCGGTAGTCGATGACATTGTCGCCCATCGAACCGGCAAAAACCGGAACATGCTCGGCGGCGAGCCCCGGCGCACCGACGATCGTGTGGTGCTCGTCGATGTGGGCCACGATCCGGTCTCGGGCCGCTGCGTCGTAGCCCAACCGACCGAGCGCGCGGGGCACCGTTTGGTTGACGATGCTCATCGTGCCGCCCCCGACCAGCTTCTTGAGCTTCACCAGCCCGAGATCGGGCTCGATTCCGGTCGTGTCGCAGTCCATCAGAAACGAGATCGTGCCGGTGGGGGCCAGCACCGTCGCCTGTGCGTTTCGGACTCCGACCCGCGGCGCGACCGCATGCAATTCGTCCCACGCCAGTTCGGCCGCTTCGGCCAGATCGGCGGGCACCAGCCCGGTATCGATGGATCCGAGCGCGTCGCGGTGCATGCCGAGTACCGACAACATCGCGTCGCGGTTGGCGGCATAGCCGGCGAACGGACCCATACGAGCCGCGATACGAGCACTGGTGAGGTAGGCGGTGCCGGTCATCAACGCGGTGATGGCCGACGTGATCGCTCGACCTTCGTCGCTGTCGTAGGCGAGCCCGAGCGCCATCAGCAGCGCGCCGAGATTGGTGTACCCCAGGCCGAGCTGCCGGAACGCCTTGGTGGTGGCCGCGATGGCGTCGGTCGGGTAGGCGGCATGGCCGACCAGGATCTCCTGCGCGGTGAACACCACCCGCACCGCGGCCCTGAACTCGTCGATGTCGAACTCGTCGATGTCGAACCCGTCGGCTCTTCCCGGGCGGAGAAAGGCCAGCAGGTTGAGCGACGCCAGGTTGCACGCCGAATCATCGAGGTGCAGGTACTCGCTGCACGGGTTGCTGGCCGAGATCGGGCCCGCCGCGGGCGCCGTGTGCCACCGGTTGATCGTGGTGGCGAACTGCACCCCGGGATCGGCCGATTCCCACGCTGCCTCGCTGATCTGGCGCATGAGGTCGCGGGCCGAGAGGCGCTTCAGTGTGGAGCCATCGGCGCGAGCGGTGAGATCCCAATCTTCGTCGGCGACCACCGCCTCCATGAACGCGTCCGACAGGCGAACCGAGTTGTTGCCGTTCTGGTACTGGAGCGAGAAGCCATCGGCGCCGTCGAGGTCCATGTCGAAACCCGCGGCCCGCAGCGCTCGGGCCTTGCGCTCCTCGATGGCCTTGCACCAGATGAACTCTTCGACGTCGGGGTGGTCGGCATCGAGCACGATCATCTTGGCCGCCCGTCGGGTCTTGCCTCCGCTCTTGATCGTGCCGGCCGAGGCATCGGCGCCCCGCATGAACGAAACCGGACCGCTGGCGGTACCCCCACCGGCCAACCGCTCCTGACGACCCCGGATGTTGCTCAGATTCACCCCCGCCCCCGAGCCGCCCTTGAAGATCATGCCCTCCTCGGCGTACCAGTTGAGGATTCCCTCCATCGTGTCCTCGACCGACAGGATGAAGCAGGCGCTCGCCTGCGCCGGCACGTCGGGTACGCCGATGTTGAACCACACCGGCGAGTTGAACGCGGCTCGTTGCGCGACGACCAAGTATCGGAGTTCATCGGCGAATGCCTCGGCTTCGCGTTCCGAATCGAAGTAGCCATCGGCTGCACCCCACGCCGCGATGGTGTCGACAACTCGATCGACCACCTGCTTGAGCGACGACTCCCGCCCGTCAGTGCCGAGGGTTCCCCGGAAGTACTTCTGGGCCAAGATGTTGGTGGCGTTCATCGACCAGTGCGCAGGTACCTCGACGCCGAGTTGTTCGAAGACGACCGAACCATCGCGAACGTCGGTGATCCGCGCGTCCCGATGTTCCCACTCGAAGAGGTCGTAGGGATCAACGCCTGCGGTGGTGAAAACCCGACCGATGCCAATACTGGCCTGCGGGTTCTCGACGGACGGTGGTGCAGAAGACGCCATCAGTAGTCCTTGCGTTGGGGGCAGACCGCAGCGTTGGCGACCAGGTCATCGTCACCGCGGCCCTCTACTCCCACGGTACCGAGCGTGATGACGACGCAGGAAAGCGATCCGACCCACCAAGGCTGAATCTCAACCACCATCCGGTCGCTGACACCACGGTCTGCCCATCGATCAACTTAGGGGTTTCGCCTGTGGAACAGAAGGGGACAACCCTGTGAATTACCGGTGGATTTCGCCGGGAACCATCCACAGGCCGGTGATCGAGTTGGGGAAACCCGGTCACGTGTCCACACTCGAAAGATGCAGCAGCTGTTCCCCGAAGCCCCCGCGGACCGATCTGACGACCTGTCCGATGACGAATTGGCCGAGCTCTACGCCGCCGACCACCGCCCCCCGCATCCACACCGACCGTGGGTGCTGGCCAACATGGTGGTGAGCCTCGACGGGGCCACTGCCGTCGACGGTGTGTCGGGCCATCTGGGCGGCGATGGCGACCGTCGGGTCTTTCGAGCCATCCGTAGCCTGCCCGACGTGATCATGGCCGGGAGTGGCACGGTCGTGGCCGAGAACTACGGCGCACCGACGATGACCGAGGAGCTTCGCGCCGCGCGGGTCGCCCGAGGCCAGGCGCCCATCCCCGAGCTCGCCGTGGTGAGCAACTCGCTCGGCCTCGATCCCGGCAGCCGGTTGTTCGAGGCCGATCATCGGCCGATCATCGTCACCAGCCCGACCAGCCCGGTCGATCGGCGGGCGGAACTGGCCGATGTCGCCGATGTGTTGATGATCGAGCCGGCCGAGCCCGCGACGACCGGGGTGGACCTCGGCGCCGCCCTCACCGCACTGCACGAGCGTGGCCATCGGGTCGTTCTGGTCGAAGGTGGCCCCGCGCTGAACGGTCAGCTCGTCGCCGAGGGCCTGGTCGACGAATGGTGCGTCTCGATCGCGGCCGACGTGGTCGGCGGCACCAGCAAACGCATGGTGGAAGGCCCGGCCCTGCCCGCCGACCATTCGCTGACGTTGCGCCGCGTGCTCGAGCACGACGGCACGCTGTTTCTTCGCTACACCGCACGGTAGGTTCTTCGCTCCACCGCACGGTCGGTCAGCCGGCCAGGTTGCCGGGAATCAACAACCGTTGGCCGACCTGCAGAGCGGCCGAACCGGCCACGTCGGACAGCTCCGCGACGACGGCGCGGGGATCGCGATCGGGCGCCAGTTCGGTGGCGATGGCCCAGAGCGTGTCGCCGGGTTGCACGATGTACACCTGGGGCACCGCGACCGGGACACCGGTGATGGTGCCGCCTTGGGCGACACCGCCATCGAGCACGAGCGGAACGGCCAGTACGCCGAGGACGAGCGCCGCGAGCGCCAGTACGACCGTGGCCCGGCGCCGGCGATAGACCCGACCGGGCAACCGGGGTGCGGCCGTTGAACGGAGCGTTGGCGAGGCCACGACCGGCCCGTCCGCGTCGGGAACGAGCCGGAGCGTTGGACGGGCTCGGGTCGGGGATTTGGAATCCAAATCCGGGGTGTGGTGGGGAGTGAGAAGTGCTGCCATGAGACCAGTATCTCCAGGGGGTGTGACAGTCTCGATTTCGTTGAAACTGTGTGGGTTGCGAATGTTCGGGCTCCGCCCCGATCCCCTACCCGTGTGGTGGTTTTGCTGCTCTTTCGGTCGGTGGGATCGACATCGTGCGATGTGGATCCTTGACCTGGAACGTTTGTTCGACGAACATGTGTGCGACGAACAGTTGTTCGAGGTACAGTTAACACGAACACCTGTTCGATCGCAACCCGCCTATTCCTCTCTAACCCGATCGAACCCCGACCACATCGGAGTCTTCCCATGGCCACCGCCCCAACCGCTCGCCAACAACAGATCCTCGAGTTCATCGATACCCAGATGCGCGAGCGCGGCTTCCCACCGTCGGTGCGCGAGATCGGCGATGCGGTCGGGCTCACCTCACCGTCGAGCGTGCACAGCCACCTCTCCACCCTCACCAAGCTCGGCTACCTACGCCGCGACCCGGACAAGCCGAGGGCCATCGAAGTCCACTGGGATCGCAACTCCGGTGCCGTGGTCGAACGCCGCCCCGTGCGCCACATCCCGCTCGTCGGCGATGTCGCGGCCGGCACCGATGTTCTGGCCCAGGAAAACGTCGAAGAGACCATGCCCCTTCCCGCCGACCTCACCGGCGATGGCGATCTCTTCATGCTCCGGGTGCGGGGCGAATCAATGATCGAGGCCGGCATCTTCGACGGCGACTACATCGTTGCTCGGTCCCAGCCCACCGCCAACAACGGCGACATCGTCGTGGCCGGCATTCCCGGCGAGGAAGCGACGGTGAAGACCTACCGGCGCGAGCAGGATCACATCGTGCTCGTTCCCCACAATCCGACCCTCGAACCAATGCGGTTCGCACCAACCGATGTCAGCATCTACGGTCGGGTCGTCACGGTATTGCGCAAGCTGTAGGGGCTTCCATAACCAGACACGCTCGGTGCCGATGGGTCTCACCCATCGGCACCGGCATCTTCTGGGCTCGCCCTCGTTTCAGCCGGCGATGAGGGCCAGGAATTCGGCATGGTCGGTATCGAGCAAGGCCCGAGAC
>JABDJW010000245.1 GCA_013002375.1 Acidimicrobiales bacterium
TTCCCGCTCCCCGCCGCTCGGGCGTGGTCCCCGCAGGCCGAAGAGATCGAGCAGGCTGACCTCGCCGGCCGGTGCGTCGAACCGGTAGTCGGTCTCGATCTCGAGCCAGGGCAGCTCACGCCGGGCCGCGCTCAGCGCGTCACGCTGGCGGGTGAACGCCTTCTCGGCTTCGAGGTGAGCCAACCGGGCGGCGCGCCAGGCCGCAGGATCGGTGGTGACGTTGGTGGTCATCGGATGTCTCCTCGTTCGCGATGTCTCTTCGGCATGTTCTCACCGGTACGACGAACGAGGCGAGGCGCTTTCGACCGCCCTAGAGATACACCCCACCGGGCGGTGGCTCGGTGGGCGGCTGGCCCGGAGCCCCGGTCGCTGCGTCTCGGCGCCCACCACCCTGGAGCTCGGCCAGCTGTTGCGCGGCCATGGCTTGTTGGGCCGCAAAGCTGGCCTGCAATCCCTGCATGAGCCCCTGCATCCAGCCCATCAGCTGGGCCTGGGCCACCCGGATCTCGGACTCGGTCGGTACCCCATCGTCGTCACAGCAAGCCACGAACTCGTTCAGCTCGTTCATGAGATCCGGGGACAGGATCGTGCCGAGTTCCTCCATGGTCTCGGTGTGGATTCTGGCCAGCAACCGCCGACCTTCCTCGTCGGTCGGGACCTCCCGCACTTCGTTCATGAGCGTCTGCACCATGGTGCCGAGCCGAATCAGTTTCGCCGGGTCGCTGACCGAGTTGGTCTGGGCGGGTGCGGCGGGCGTATCGCTCATGGCGACGATGCTAGTGAGACCGGCAGGCCTTTGAGACTGTTGTTCAGATTTGACCGCTGGCGGGCCGACGGGCCCCGGCGTTCGATCACCGAGAACCGGTCGAACAGCTCCTCGAAGAACACCCGCCCTTCCAGCCGGGCCAGATGGGCGCCGAGGCAGAAGTGCTCTCCAACGCCGAAGGACAAGTGCGGGTTGGGGTCACGGGTGATGTCGAACGTGTGCGGATCGTCGAAGACCGATGCATCCCGGTTGGCCGAGGTGTAACACATCGCGACCTTCTGCCCGGCCTCGATCGGTTGCCCCCCGAGTTCGGTTGCCTCGGTCGTGGTCCGCCGGAAGTAGTGGAGCGGGTTGGCCCAGCGCAGCACCTCCTCGACCATGCCGGGGATGTCCGCTCGGTTGGATCGAACGTGTTCGAACGTCTCCGGATGATCGAGCAGGGCGTCGAGCCCGCTGGACAACATCGTGCGGGTGGTGTCGTTGCCCGCAGTGACGAGTTGCACGAAGAAGCTACCGAACTCGGCGTCGGTCATCGGTCGCCCGTCGACTTCGGATTCGAGAATCAGCGAGGTGAGATCGTCCTGGCGCGGCGCTTCCCGCCGTTTGGCGGCGAAGCCGATCGCGTACATCGCCATGTCGATCGAGGCGCTGGCCGCGTTCTTGGCCAGGTCGTCGGAGGATCGATCGGCACCATCGGGGTTGATGTCGGGATCCTGGCCGCCGGAGTTGCGTTCGGCCATGGCATGGATGGCCGGCCAATCCTCCCGGGGCAGACCCATGAGCTCGCCGACCACCTGGGACGGCAGATGGGCCGCAACATCATGCACGAAATCGATGGTGGCGCCGTCGTCGGCCCGGGCCTCGGCCCGATCCATGATCTCGCAGCAGATTTCGCGAATGCGGCCCTCGAGCCCCGCGATGACCCGCACCCGGAATTGGGGCGACACGTTCCGGCGATGGGCCACGTGGCGCGGCGGATCCATGGCCAGCAGCATCTGACGCATCGCGACCAGTGACTCGGGGGCGAGATCCTCGACGACGACACCGCCGAGCTCGGCGGAGAAGATCTTCGTCTCGCGGGCGACGGTGACGACATCGGCGTGGCGAAGCACCAGCCAGTAGCCGGTGCCGTCCGGCATCGTGACCCAGGTGATCGGCTCGTCGCGCCGCAACCGCTCGAATTCGGCGTGCGGCGGCGCGTCGACGTAGGTGTCAGGGCTGTACAGGTCGATCGTGGGGGCCAACATCTTCTCCCAATGCATGTACCGGGAGCCCACCTTGGCGCGCCTCGAACAGCGGCGCCAGTTTCCGGCCGGTGTGGCCGGCCAACGCCGGATCGTCGGTCAGCAACGCCAGGCGTCCCTGCGGCATGGCGCGACCCACCGCGGCGCCCAGCGCCGCGAAGAGATCCCGCCGGTCGGCACTGGCCGAGAGCCGCTTGCCCCAAGGTGGGTTGGTGACGACCAGGCCATCGGCGCTGGGGCCGACCAGTTCGGAGACCGAACCGACCCGAGTCTCGATCAGGTCGGCGACCCCTGCCGCTTCGGCGTTGGCGCGGGTCGCCTCGACCGCGCCGGCATCCCGGTCGCTGGCCACGATCGGCACCGCGGCGTCTCGCGCCCCTTCGGCCGACCGGCGTTCGCCCTGCACCGACGCCCAGGTACCCGGCTCGAACGATGGCCACCGCTGGAAGGCGAACTCGCGATCGATGCCGGGCGGCCAACCGGACCGCAACCGGGCGGCCTCGATGGCGATCGTGCCGGAACCACACATCGGGTCGACGATCGACGAGGCCCGGCCGGCACCGGCCGCGAGCAGCAGCCCTGCCGCCAACGTCGGCCGTAGCGGCGCTTTCGCGACCGGGCCCCTCCACCCGCGCCGGTACAACGCTTCACCGGTGGAGTCGATGCTCAAGGTGGCCCGATCGTGGTCGAAGCGCACCAAGACCACCTGCTCGCCGGGCGCACCGGCCGCCGCCTGCAGCCGTTCGGCGATGGCGTCGGTGTGGTGAAGCCGGGACTTGTGGGCGCTGACCCGAAAGGTGAACCCGCCCGTCGCTTGACCCCGGTTTGGTGGGCCGTGATTCGATGCCCGTGGGATCGGCCGCCATTGGTCCCAATCGATGTTCCTGGCCGCGAGTTCCAGTTCGGCGAAGGACTCGGCCCGAAAGCTGGTCCAGCGCTGGATGACCCGGGTGGCCAGCCGGCTCCAGACATTGACCGTGTACAGCTGACGGGCGGTGACGTCGGCCTCGACGCCGCCATAGCCACGCCGGCCGGTACGCACTCCGAGATCCCGGAGTTCGGCTTCGAGCAGCCGTTCGAGGCCGGGGGTGCACACCACGTAGATGCGCTGCCGGGCCTTCTTCGGCCCCATTTTCCGCCTCTTCTTCGGTCCCAAGCTCGTGTCCATTCCGTGTCGCGGCGCGTCGGGATTTCCACCACGACGGTACCGGGGGCCACGACGACAGTACTGCGGAGCAAGAACACCACGACCACCGGCCTCACCGAGCGCAGCGTCCACCCGCCTGAGAACCACGCAGGGGGCTTTTGGCCTACGTCGGGAGCAGAAAACCCTGGCAACCTGTTGGAAGGGTTGGCAAGATAGAGGCAGTTTTCGTCTTTGCCCCCGGTCGAGTGCGGCCATCCCCCTCGCTCGACCAAGTACGTTGATGGCAGGGTACGACGGCCACGCAAGGGAGGTGGGACTCACATGCACGAAACCGCAACGGCAACGACCAGCGAGTCCGTTCCCTCCTCCAGCAAACCCGCCGTCGCCGCCAGCAGCCTCGTGCATCGGTGGTGGGCCAGCCGAGTCGGCCGACCCTTCCTGTTCGAAATCGGCCTCATCGGGACGTTGCTCTTCTGCTACAAGTACGTACGATTCCTGGCCCGGGACGCGGGCAGCGTCGCGATCGACAATGCCGAACGGGTGCTCGAGGTGGAGCGGGCCTTTGGCGTCGCGATCGAATCGCAGATCCAATCCGTCGTGCTCGAATCGAGGGGGCTGGTCGAACTCATCAACCAGTACTACGTCGCCTCGCACTTCGCGGTCACGATCGGCGTCATGGTGTGGCTGTACTTCTTCCGCTACTCGGTCTACCGCCGCATGCGTTGGGTGATGTTCGGCATCACCATGCTGGCCTTGCTCGTCCACGTCGTGTTCCCGCTGGCGCCGCCCCGCATGCTCGACGACATCGGCTTCATCGACACCCTGAAACACTACGGCCCGTCGATCTACGGGCCCACCGATGAAGGCTCGGCGAATCAGTTCGCGGCCATGCCTTCGCTGCACTTCGGCTACGCGGCCATGGCGGCGTGGGGCATCATCGCCGCGCTCAAGACCCGGTGGCGGTACCTGGCCGCCCTGCATCCCTTCGCGATGCTGGTGGCGATCGTGGCCACCGCCAACCACTTCCTGCTCGATGCCATTGCGGCCGGGGCCATGCTGGCGCTGACCGGTGCCCTGGTCTGGTTCGTGGTCAAACCCTTGCCCGAGGACGACCCGGACTTCATCGAAGAGCCGGACGACGGCACCGACCGCGAACTCGCCGACGACCCCGGCCTGGAGCTCGCCGGCTAACGACGAGCGCGGTAGTGCTCGATCAGGGCATTGGTCGAGCTGTCATGAGCCGGAACGGCGTCGCCGGCCAACTCGTCGGCGATGCGGGTCGCAAGAACTTTGCCCAGTTCGACCCCCCACTGGTCGAAGGAGTTCACGCTCCAGATCACGCCCTGCACGAAGACCTTGTGCTCGTACAGCGCCACCAACTGGCCGAGCGAGAACGGGGTGAGGGCGTCGACGAGCAGGGTCGAGGTCGGACGATTGCCGGCGAAGGCCTTGTGGGCCACGAGGGCTTCGGCCACCCCTTCGGCCCGTACCTCCTCGGCCGTCTTTCCGAAGGCCAGCGCCTCGGTCTGGGCGAAGAAGTTGGCCATGAGCTGATCCTGGTGGTTGCCGCCGGGGTCGGCCACCGGCGTGCACACACCGATGAAATCCGACGGGATCAGCGAGGTGCCCTGATGGATCAGCTGGTAGAACGCGTGCTGTCCGTTCGTGCCCGGCTCGCCCCACACGATCGGTCCGGTGTCGACGCCGACCGGCTCACCGTCGAGCCGGACCGATTTGCCGTTGCTCTCCATGTCGAGCTGTTGGAGGTACGCCGGGAACCGGGCCAGCCGGTCGCTGTAGGGCAGCACCGCCTGGGTTTCGAATTCGAAGAAGTTGCGATACCAGATGCCGAGCAACGCCATCAGCACCGGCATGTTGGCCTCGAGTGGCGCGGTGCGGAAGTGGGTGTCCATGCTGCGGAAACCGGCCAGCAGATCAGTGAATCCGGCGGGGCCGATCGTGAGCATGAGGCTGAGCCCGATGGCCGAATCGAACGAGTAGCGGCCACCGACCCAATCCCAGAAACCGAACATGTTGGCGGTGTCGATGCCGAAGTCGGCCACCCGTTCGGCGTTGGTCGAGACGGCGACGAAGTGCTTGGCCACCGCGGCATCGTCGCCCAGTTGCTCGACCAGCCAGGTGCGGCAGGTGCGGGCGTTGGTGAGCGTTTCGATCGTGCCGAACGACTTCGAGGCGACGATGAACAACGTCTCTTCGGCGTCGACCCGATCGAGCACGCCGGCCGCATCGGCGCCATCGACGTTGGAAACGAAGTAGGTCGCGAGATCGACATCGGCCACGTGGTGCAGGGCCTGCGACGCCATCGCGGGGCCGAGGTCGGAACCGCCGATGCCGATGTTCACGACCGACCGGATGGGCTTGCCGGTGAAACCGACCCATGCCCCCGAGCGCACCCGATCGCAGAAGTCGCCCATGACGGCCAGCACGTCGTGGACGTCGGGGACGACGTTGTGGCCATCGACCACGATTTCGGCGTCGGGGGAAGCCCGAAGCGCGGTGTGGAGCACGGCGCGACCCTCGGTGGTGTTGATCGTCTCGCCACTGAACATTGCGTCACGGCGGCCGGGAACATCGACGGCCTCGGCCAGCTCGACGAGCAACGCCACGGTCTGGTCGGTGATGCGGTGCTTCGAGTAGTCGAGGAGCAGACCGTCCGATTCGACCCGCAGCCGATCTCCCCGATCGGGGTCGGCGGCAAAGATCTCGCGAAGGTGGCTCGAAGCGATCGTGGCGTGGTGCGCGGCCAACGCTTGCCATTCGGGGCGGGAGGAGAGGTCGGGAGTTGCCATGGCCCCAGTATTGACGACCCGGCCGCCTACGCGGCGGGAGCCGGGCGATGCCACACCGCGCCGGAGGGGTGAAACACCGCGACCTGTTCGCCGCCGCGCTCCTCGGTCGACCCCACTGCGTCGACCAACAGGCTCATCGACTGGTCGTCGGATCCGGGCCACACCAGGCACACCAACGGTTGACGACCGATGTTGGCCGCGGTGCCGGCGCCGACCGGCGCCTCGAGGGTGCTCCCCACGACCCGGACCGGCACGTGGGTGACCTTGGGCCGGCCGTCGGCACCGGCGGTGCTCAAGAACGCCGCGGGCGCCATGTCGGCCAAGGTGTCGGGCAGTTCTTCGACGGTCACCTTGATACTCATGGCCTCGACCCTAGTGCTGATCCCGAGATGGGTTCGGAGCCACCCCATGTGTCATCGTGGCGCCTGTGTTCTCCCACCTGGTCGTCCCGATCGCCTCGTCGCCCGACACCGCGTTGGCGGTGCACCCGGCCGCCGCGATGGCCCGCGCCTTCGAGGCGACGGTCGTCGTCTTGGCCCATGCATCGGTCGACGTCGATCTCGATCAGGTGCTGGCCGACGTCGGCAGCGCGGATGTCGCCGCGGTATCGGTCACCGCCGAACGCAGCCTGACCGCCGCGCTCGAACGGCTGCAGCCCGCCTTCCCGAACCCATTGCTGGTCTGCACCGGCGAACTCGCTCCCGAACTGCTCGACGACTGGCCCGGCGCGCTGTTGGTCTTCGGGCCGGCTTCGTCACCGCGCTCCTACGGGGTCGGTGGGTCCATCCTCGTCGACGCGACGATCGATCGTGAGGGCGCAACCGATCTGCGCCCGCTGGGCCGAGCGTTCGGCTTCGACTACGAGGCGACCACCGACCTCACCGCAGTGCCCTCGGCCGGCGACACCCGCGTCGCGGTACCCCGCCGGACGAACCGGGCGGTGATCGACCACCTGATCGCCAACCGGGAAGGGCCCGTGTTCGTGCTGGCCGACCCTGCCGGCGCGAGCGACTGACCCTGCCGGCGCGAGCGACTAGGCCGGCTGGACCCGCACCGGCACGGCCTCGAAGCCACTCAGCGTGATGCGCTGCCGCCGCTTCGGGTCCTCGGTCAACTCCACCGACGAGAACCGGCGGAGCAGCCCCTCGAGCACCACTTGGGCCTCGGCCCGCGCCAAGTTCGCGCCCAGGCAGTAGTGGATACCGCTGCCGAAACTCATGGGCGGACCCTCGTCGCGTCGGATGTCGAACCGGCGTGGCTCGGTGTACCGGGTCGGGTCGTGGTTCGCGGCGCCGAGCATGGTGATCACACGAGCGCCGACCTCGAGATCGAGCCCGGCGACCTGGGCCGGTTCGAGCACGGTTCGACCATCGAGCTGCACCGGACTGTCGTAGCGGAGGATCTCTTCCACTGCACTGGGTACGAGATCGGGGTTGGCTCGAAGATCGACCATTTGCTCGGGGTTGCGACCAAAGGCGGTGACCATGTTGCCGATCAGGTTCGTGGTGGTCTCGAAGCCGGCGGCGAACATCACGATGGCCGAGGCGACGAGCTCGCCTTCGGACAACATGTCGCCGTCGCCGTCGGAGACCTCGATGAGGGCGCTGAGCAGGTCGTCGGCCGGCGCCTGTCGCTTCACCTCGATCAGATCGAGGAAGTACTGCCACAGTTTGTCCATCGCTTCGGCGGCCAGTTGGAGCTCGGGCACCGTGACGGCCGGCTCGATCGCAGCTGCGGTCGCGCTGACCAGCGAGCGGAACTGGGCCCAGTCCTGACGCGGCACGCCCACCAGCTCGCCGATCACCGACACGGGCAAGGGGAAGGCCAGCGCCTCGAGCAGATCGAATTCGCGCTGGTCGGCCATGGCATCGAAGCACTCCTCGGCCAATGTCACGATGTGGTCGCGCATGGCCGCGACCCGTCGCGGCGTGAACGCCCGCGACACCAGGCCCCGAACCCGGGTGTGGTCGGGCGGATTGAGCAGCAGCATCGAATTCGGGCGATCCTTGCTCGCTTCGTTCAGGCGCTTGCGCAGCGCCGTCATCTCCGGAGAGGGGCTACCGATCGGGAGTTCGCCATTGCGATCGGTTGATTTCCCCAGCCGGTTGTCGCGCAGCGCAGCCTGGCAATCCTCATAACGAGACAGGACCGCCGACCCGTCGCTGCCCTGCAGCACCGGCGCGGCCTCGTGGAGGACGGCGTAACGACTGGCCGCATCGTTGTAGCCCTCGGGCGTGGCGAAAATCTCGAAGAGGGCCAGCTGGGCCCGCTGGAGATCGGCTTGGGACACATCGATGGTCATGGTCTGAGCGTATTAGGTTGCCGCTATGCCTCACCTCTCGCGACGTCTTGGCCTCTCCCGGCTGCTGTTCGTACTCGTGCTGCTGGCCACTGCGTGCAGCTCCGGTGAGACGCAGTCGACCCCAACGACCGACCCGACCGCGGCC
Source organism: Acidimicrobiales bacterium (assembly GCA_013002375.1). Taxonomy (GTDB): domain Bacteria; phylum Actinomycetota; class Acidimicrobiia; order Acidimicrobiales; family SHLQ01; genus JABDJW01. The sequence continues at coordinate 8,415 of JABDJW010000245.1, forward strand.
ACGGTCGCAACCACGACCGCCGCGCCACCACCGTCGACGCCATCACCATCGACGACTGCGGCGACGACCTCCGCCGCGGTCGGACCGACCACACTGGCCACCATCGACGAACTGCTCGATGCCGGCATCTTGAACATCGCCCATGCCGGGGGCGACCAGGACTACCCCCACTCCACGCTCTACGCCTACGCCCAAGCTGCTGCCGCCGGTGCCGACGTGCTCGAGCTCGACGTCCAGCTCAGCGCCGACGGCGTGCTGATGGTGCAGCACGATGACACCGTCGACCGGACGACCAACGGCACCGGCAAGGTGGCCGATCTCACCGTTGCCGAGCTCCAAGCCCTCGATGCCGCCTACTGGTTCTCGAGCGTCTGTTGGCGCTGCGACGACCTCCCCGAGGGTGAATACGAGTTCCGCGGCGTGCGCACCGGCGAGGTCGAAGCCCCTCCTGGGTTCAGCCCCGGTGATTTTCGCATCGCCACGTTGGCCGAACTGGCCGAACGGTTCCCGAACCACCCGCTCGACATCGAGATCAAGCTCCCCGACGGCGACACCGACAAGGGCATCGAGGTCGCCGAGGCCCTGGCCGCCGAACTCACCCGCCTCGACCGGCTCGACAGTTCGGTGGTCGTCTCGTTCGACGACGCGGTGGTGGACGCTTTCCACGCCGTGGCCCCCGAGGTCGACGTCAGCCCCGGTCTCGACCGCCTGACCGAATGGTTCCTCAACGGCACCCCGCTCGAACCGCACTTCCGCATCATCCAGGTGCCGCCCTTCTCGAGCGGCTTCCAGGTGGTGTCCAATGCAACGGTCGACCTCGCCCATGAGCAAGGCCTCGCGGTGTGGGTGTGGCCCGACGCGGCCAGCTGGCAGGAGACCGAGGCCTACTACCAGCAGATCCTGGGCTACGGCGCCGACGCGGTGTTGGCCGGCCGCCCGGGCCAGATGACGACCGCACGCGAAAAGGGCCCGTTCGAGGTTCCGCAGAGCAGCGGGTGTGGCACGGCGCCCGAACCCGGGTCGGTCACCAAGACCGTCGCCAGCGGAGGCGCGGAGCGGGCCT
>JABDJW010000270.1 GCA_013002375.1 Acidimicrobiales bacterium
CGGCAAGGTCGCCCCGAAGGAACTCCCGACGTCGACGTACGGCCGCCCCCTGGTCAAGCGAGCATGACCGTGAGCGCCCTGACGATCATCCCAGCGAACGAGCGGCCGAGCGCGGCCTGCGTGGCCGGGCGCCGGATGGTGGTCCGCCGTGCGAGCGAGGGAGCGCCAGCGAACGAGCGGCCGAACGCGGCCTGCGTGGCCGGGGAACGCAGATAATGGCCAAGACCGACGCAAATCCGCCGATGATGCCGTACACGGACGACTACGTCCTGGTCGAGGTCGACGCCGACTATCTGAGCAAGGCGGTCAAACCGAAGCAGTTCATCCACATCGACCAGTCGGAGTGCATCGCCTGCGAGGGCTGCGTCGACATCTGCCCGTGGAAGTGCATCCACATGGTCAAGACCTCGGCGATCGACGAAGCGGTCGGTACCGAGCGTCCCGGCGACGACCCTTCCGATGCCTACGTGTTCCTGATCGACGACGATGTGTGCACCCGCTGCGCGCTCTGCGTCGATCGTTGTCCGACCGGCGTGATCATCCTCGGCAAGATCGGCGACCCGCCGGCCGACGGCGATCCCCACCAACGCACCAATACCCATGGCTACGGCTATGGGATGCGACTGGGCTGAGCAGGAGATTCGCATGGCCACCACGAACAAACCCGGCAAGCAGCCCCTCATCGAGAAGCTGCAGCAACAGGCTTCCGACCTCACCGCCAACGTGCAGGGTTCGCAAGCCTGGAACTCGATCTTCCGGCCGGGCTCGATCTTCCGCAAGGGCTACACCGACAGCCCCCGGAACCGCAGCTACGTGATCATGAACAGCGTGCTGTACCACCTGCACCCGGTGAAGGTGAAGCGCCACGCAGTGAAGGTCAGCTACACGCTCTGCCTCGGCGGTCTGAGCTTCTTCCTCTTCATCCTGCTCACCGTCACCGGCATCTTCTTGATGTTCTTCTACCGACCAACGGCCGCCCAGGCCTGGAGCGACATCTACACGTTGCAGACCTCGGTCACGTTCGGTCTGCTCGTTCGCAACATGCACCGATGGGCCGCGCACCTCATGGTGCTCTCCGTTTTCTTGCACATGGCTCGGGTCTTCTACCACGGCGCGTACAAAGCCCCGCGCGAGTTCAACTGGGTCATCGGCGTGATCCTGTTGCAGCTCACCCTGTTGCTGTCGTTCACCGGCTACCTCCTGCCCTGGGATCAGCTGGCGCTGTGGGCGGTGACCGTGGGTACCAACATGATGGGCTACACGCCGGTCTTCGGTGAACAAGTTCGGTTCGTGTTGTTGGGCGGCGTCGAAATCGGCACCGACACCCTGCTGCGATGGTACGTACTGCACGTCTTGATGTTGCCGTTCGTCATCGTGATCTTCATGGCGATCCACTTCTGGCGAGTGCGAAAGGACGGCGGAATCTCGGGCCCGCTGTAGCCCGAACGATCCGAGGTATCTCCGATGACTGAAATCCCAGAACATCTCCGGAAGCGAGCCGAAGAGGCCCGCAAGAAAGCCGAAGGCGCGGGTGCCGCGGCCGAGGTCCCGGCCGATGCCGGCGCGTCCGCTCCGTCCGAAGGCGAGTCCAAGATCCCCGCCCATCTGCTCGAACGCAGCCGCGCCGCCAAGGACAAGGCGGCCGGTGGTGGCACCGCGACGGCCACCGCTCCGGCCACCACCGCGACCGGTGCGGCTCCCGCGGCCGCCGCCGCCCCACTGCCGGCTGCGCCGGGCGGCAACGTCCAGCGCTTGCTGACCGTGGTCAAGTCAGGCTCGATCCAAGATGTGAAGGCCGTGCCCCAGGACAAGGTCCACGTCTGGCCGCACCTGCTCGTGGTCGAGTTCGTCGCCGCGTTGGTGATCACCGCCTTCACGTTGATCTTCTCGATCTTCGTCAATGCTCCGCTGCTCGAGCTGGCCAACTTCAACGAGACCCCCAACCCGTCGAAGGCGCCCTGGTACTTCCTCGGCCTGCAGGAACTGCTCACCATGTTCCACCCGATGGTGGCCGGTGTGACCATCCCCGGCATCGGCATCTTCGTGTTGATCATGGCTCCCTACATCGACAAGAACCCGTCGAACAAGCCCGAAGATCGCAAGTTCGCCATCTCGTTGATGACCCTCTTCCTCATGTCCTGGGCCGTGCTGGTCATGATCGGCTCGTTCTTCCGAGGCCCAGGCTTCAACTTCGTATTCCCCTGGGATGCCGGGCTCTTCTTCGAGCTCTAGTCCCGCAACTTTTCACCCCAGCCCGACGTTTTGATACCAACCGACTCCTCGATTCGAACCAGGTAGCCCAATGGAAGCACTTGCCGTAGCAATTCCCATCCTCGTGGTCTTTGCCCTCATCGTGCTGTTCGCCGCCATGCGGCGTCGCGACACCGACGAGGCGATCGGCACGTTGTCGCGCGAGACCAAACAACGCGACAAAGCCGGCCGTAAGGCGGCGCCGGCCGAATCGGCGGAAGCCGAGGCCGTGCCGGCCACCGGTCGCGAGGTTGAACGAGCCGCCGTGGTCACCCGTCGGGGCAGCGACGTGGTGCTCGCCGGTCAAGACGCGCCGGTCGTGCCGTTTGTTGCGCCCGATCCCGAGACCTTCGGCGCCACTCGGCGGGCATTCCTCAACCGCAGTATCACCGGCTGGTTCGCCTTCGGTCTGTCCGGCTTCGGCGCCGCCAGCATTGCCTTCCTGTGGCCGGGCAAGGTCGAGGGTTTCGGCTCCAAGATCAAGGTGGGGCTGGTCAACGACGTGAAGTCCGAGATCCGCTCCAACCAGGGCTTCCTCTACCGGGCCGATGGCCGCATGTGGGTCACCGAATACCCCGTCGGCGCCATCGATGCCGCACGCGGCGTCTACAGCCAGGCCGAACTCAACGGCATGGAGGCCGGCCTGGTCGCCCTGTATCAGAAGTGCCCGCACCTCGGCTGCCGGGTGCCGGAGTGCAACACCTCGCAGTGGTTCGAGTGTCCGTGCCACGGTTCGCAATACAACCGGGTCGGCGAAAAGCGCGGCGGTCCCGCGCCGCGCGGCATGGATCGCTTTGCAACGTCCATCGAGGGAGGTTCGTTGGTGGTCGACACCGGCACGATCATCCAAGGTCCTCCCATTGGTACCAACACCACCAAGCAAGAGGCCGAGGGGCCGAATTGCATCAGTGGTGGCGGCGAACACTCCTAGTTGAAGAATCCGGTTTGAGGAAGAAACGTCTGTGAACGCTCCCCTGATCGTCGCCGCGAGCCTGCAACGCTCGATCGGTATCGTCGTTGCCTTCATCGTCTTGATCCCGGCCGTCGTGCTGAGTGTCAGGCGGGTGGCTCAACTCTTCACCAAGTCCGACCCCGAGGTCGGCGCCGAGGTCGAGCTCGCGCCCAACCGCAAGCCCTATTTCGACGACGCAGAACTCGAGACCACCAAGCTCGATCGCTCGCTGTTCATGAGTCTGGGGCTGCTGATCGTTTGCAGCGTCACCCTGCCGTTCTACTGGCTGGCCGAACCGGGCCGTCAGGACGGGGCAGTGACCGAGTTCGACCGTATCGCCCGGGTGCGCGGCGAGCGCCAGTACGTCGAGAGCTGCACGGCCTGCCATGGTGCGGGCGGCGGTGCCGGTGCCGCGTCGGTCACCCTCACCGACGATTCCGGCAGCTATGTCGGGCAGGTCGATTGGGCCGCGCCGGCGCTCAACACGGTGCTCAGCCGGTTCAGCGAAGAAGAGGTCATCTACATCCTCAACTTCGGGCGAGCCGGCGTGATGCCGGCGTGGGGTGCTCCGGGTGGTGGTCCCCTCACCGAACAGCAGATCGAGAACCTCGTCGTGTACCTCCGCAGCGTGCAGCTCACCGAGGAGGATATTCAGGAGAACGTCGAGCAAGGCGTGCGCGACGGCAAACGCGAGCTCCTGCTCGACCCGTCGAGTGAGCTCGGTCAGCGGATGGAGGCGGCCCAGCGGGCCGTCCTCGGCGCGACCGACGACACCCGCGCCGCAGCCGAGGCCGAGGTCGCCGCGATCAACGACGAAGTCGACGCCGCGATCGAACGCTTCTTGGCGGAGGCGCCGGCCAACGCCGACGCGACGCCGGGTACCCCGGCCTACGACCAGTACCTCGAATGGGGCGAACTGCTCTTCACCAACCGGGCCGACGGCGGCGTGTACGGCTGCGCCCGTTGCCATACCGCCGGCTGGTCGTACCAGGCCGCCGACCTGATCGGTCTCGACGGTGAGCCGGTCCAGGACGGCTATCTCCAAGGGTCGGGCGCGGTCGGCCCCAACCTCACCAACGGCGCCACCACGACCCGCTTCGAGACCTTCGAGAGCCACCGCAGCTTCATCAGCGTCGGCTCCCAGGACGGCGTGGGCTACGGATCCAGCGACGCCCCAGCCACCGGCAGCGGCGGCATGCCCGGCTTCGGTGGCCGCAACGACGATGACCTGGCCGAAGACTGGGCCGAGATCCTCACCGAGGAGACCGTGGTCGATCGGCCCGGGTTCTTCATCCAGGAAGGTGGCGAATTGATCGTCCAGTGGGCCCCGCTGCTCACCCCCGAACAGCTCGACGCCGTCGTCGCGGTCGAACGCAGTTGGCAAGCCGAGGGAGGCGACCAGTGAACCTGGCAAGCATGCAACTCGGGCTCGTCGACCTGCTCGGCGGTATCGGCTTCGACCCCGCCATTCGTGGCTGGTTGGTCGTCCTGGTCGGCACCGCGGTCCTGATGGGATCGGTCT
>JABDJW010000272.1 GCA_013002375.1 Acidimicrobiales bacterium
GGCATGAAGGCCACGAGCAGGTTCTTGCCGAGGGCGAGCTCGCCCATGTCGGTCGAGGGCCCGTCGGCGAGGATCTGACCCGTCTTGACCCGGTCGCCCTGACCGACCAGCGGCTGCTGGTTGATGCAGGTGTCCTGGTTCGAGCGTTCGAACTTCAAGAACTTGTAGGTCTTCCTGCCGAGGTTCTTGTACTCGATCGTCATTGTGCGACCGTCGAGTTCGGCGACGACACCGTCGTCCTCGGCGATGACCATGTCGGCCGCGTCAAAGGCGGCGCGAGCCTCGATGCCGGTGCCGATGTAGGGCGCCTCGGTGGTGAGCAGCGGCACCGCCTGCCGTTGCATGTTCGCGCCCATGAGCGCGCGGTTGGCATCGTCGTGCTCGAGGAAGGGGATGAGTGCGGTCGCCACCGAAACGATCTGCTTCGGCGAAACGTCCATCAGCTGGACTTCGTCGGGCGGCACCGCCGAGATCTCGGTGGTGGCGCCGAAGAAGACGTCCTGTTCGAGCTGGAGGCGAAGATCCTGCAACGACGCGGCTTGCGGCGAGCGCCGCACCAGCACGCGCTGGTTCACGAACCTGCCCTTGTCGTCGAGGACCGAGTTGGCCTGTGCGACGACGTATTCCTCTTCCTCGTCCGCGGCGAAGTAGCGAATCTCGTCGGTGACCTTGCCGTTCTTGACGATGCGGTAGGGCGACTCGATGAACCCGAACGGGTTGACCCGGCCGAAGGTGGCCAGCGCGCCGATGAGGCCGATGTTGGGACCCTCCGGGGTCTCGATCGGGCACATGCGGCCGTAGTGGCTGAAGTGCACGTCGCGCACTTCGAAGCCGGCCCGCTCGCGGCTGAGGCCGCCCGGGCCGAGCGCCGAGAGACGGCGGCGATGAGTCAGCCCCGACAGCGGATTGACCTGATCCATGAACTGCGACAGCTGCGAGGTGCCGAAGAACTCCTTGATCGCCGCGACGACCGGTCGGATGTTGATGAGGGTCTGGGGCGTGATGGCCTCGACGTCCTGGGTGGTCATGCGCTCGCGCACGACTCGTTCCATGCGGCTGAGGCCGATGCGCGACTGGTTCTGGATGAGCTCGCCGACGCTGCGGATGCGGCGGTTGGCGAAGTGATCCTGATCGTCGAGGCGGTAGCCCGGCTCGCCCTTGGCCAGGTGCAACAGGTAGCTGCAAGAGGCCAGGACCTCCGACGGCGAAAGCACCGATTGCTCGGGGTCGGGACGCTCGAGGTCGATCTTGAAGAGCTTCTCGAGCCGCTCGATTTCGGGACCGAGCTTGCGGTTCAGCTTGTAGCGGCCGACCCGGCTGAGGTCGTAGCGACGGCTCTCGAAGAAGGCGTTGCGGAAGTAGGTCCGCGCCGACTCGGCCGACGGGGGCTCGCCCGGACGGGCCCGCTTGTAGATCTCGATGAGCGCTTCTTCCTGCGTCTTGGGGAAGGCCTCTTTGGCCGATTCGGTTTCCCACTGTCCTTCGAGGTAGTCGAAGTGCTTGACGAAGCGATCGATGAAGCCCGGGGCGTTTTCCTCGTCGTACCCGAGGGCCATGAGCAGGATGAACATCGAGAGGCGACGCTTGCGGGCCACGCGAGTGCCGGCGGTGACGTCCTTGCCCGGCTTCTGCTCGACGTCGAATTCGATCCACTCGCCGCGGTAGGGGTGGATGGTGCCGGTGACCAGCTGGTTTTTGGTGAGGTTGCGCAACCGGTAGCGTTCGCCCGGCTGGAAGATGACGCCCGGCGACCGCACGAGCTGGGAAACGACGACCCGCTCGGTGCCGTTGATCACGAACGTGCCCTTGTCGGTCATCATGGGGAAGTCGCCCATGAAGACGGTCTGCTCTTTGATCTCGCCGGTGGCCGAGTTCATGAATCGGGCCCGAACGAAGATCGGGGCCGAGTAGGTCATGTCCTTCTCTTTGCACTCCTCGACGGAGAACTTCGGCGGTGGGCGAAGATCTTCGTCGGTGGGGTCGAACTCGAGTTCGAGTTGGAGCGTCTCGGAGAAGTCCTTGATCGGCGAGATGTCGCGGAAGGTATCGGCGAGACCTTCATCGAGCAGCCATTTGAACGACGTGCGCTGGACGGCAATGAGGTCCGGCAGTTCGAGGGCTTCTTCGATGTTGCCGAAGGAATAGCGTTCCCGGGCAGCGGGGCTGGTTGACACGTGGTGTCTCCTACTTAAAGCAGCGTGGAGGATGGGCCGTGAGGCCGTGACCCAGCACACGCGACAGCCCCAAGAAGGGAAAGCCAACGAAAGAGCGCCACCACGACACCGAGCACGACCAGTTCAATCTAGTGGCGCAGGCACGCCAGAGCAACCCGGAAGCGCAGCGGCCGACAGCCCAAACCAGGGTTTGGGTCGACGTTGGCGTCAGGTTGCTCGCCGGAGGCGATACCGACAGAGGGTAAAGGTGGATCGCCATTTGGTCAAGGATGGGCGTCGTTTGCCTATTTCCGAACTCGCCTTCGTCTCGTCCGGTGCTCCGCTCAATTCGCTCCGCGTTGCGGCCCGGGCCGCGCGCTTTGCGGCGACAGGCGCCTACTATGTGGGGCGCAAAGTAGGGGTTGCATGGCACGGACATCTCGACACCGACCCAAGGGCGGGGCACTGCTGGCCATCGTCGTCGTGACGCTGTTCGCCTCTTTGTTGGTCGCCGCTCCGGCCGGCGCCCATCACGACGACGACGAGCTGGCCAACCTCGACCTCACTCCCGCGTCGACCTCGACCTGGGAACGGGCCCGTCAGACCTACCTCCTCACCGACTCCGTCGGACTGGGCGCAGTCGAGGAGATCGCCACCGGCCTCTCCGGTGCCCTCGAGTGGACCGGCTACCCCGGCTTCCACCTCAGCGCGGCACCGTCGGTCCTGACCACCGTCGAAGCGCCGACCTACGGCACCGTCGTCATCGCGTTGGGCCACAACGACAACCTCTCGGCCACCAGCTTGCGGCAGCGGCTCAGCGCCATGCTCGAAGTGCTGCGCGACGTCCCGCGCGTGATCTTCGTCCGGGCCCATGAATGGGCGTCGTACCTGGCGCGCTACAACACGGTGCTCGATGCACTGCTCGACAAGTGGGCCAACCTCGAACTGGCCGACTGGGCCGGCCTTGCCCAACCGAGCCATTTCTGGAGCGATGGTATTCACCTCCGACCGAGCGGCCAGCAGGCCTTTGCCGAACTCGTCATCGGCCATGTGAAGCAGACCATCACCGCGCCGAACCGCCGAACCGTGGGTCATCTCGACACCGTCGTGAGCACACCGACCGGGGTGCGGGTCAGCGGCTGGGCCCTCGACATCGACACCGAGTCGCCGATACCGGTGGCGTTCACGATCGACGGGGCGATTCCCAAGCACGGACCCGAACTGGTCACCGCCAACCGTTCACGACCCGACGTGGACGCCGTGTGGAACCACGGACCGAACCACGGCTATGTCGCCACGATCCCCAAGATCCGCGACGGAACCCACACCGTGTGCGCCTTCGGTCGCGACACCGCCACCCAGGCCCTGACCGAGCTCGGCTGCCGATCGGTGAACGTGGCACAACAGCCGGTCGGTGAACTCGAAATGATCCGTTTCGTGCGCGGCAGAGTCCAGGTCCAGGGCTGGGCCTACGATCCGAGAAGCGATCAGCCCGTCCTGATCCGGCTTCGCGGCGACGGCCACCGACTGGGAAGCCCCTACGCGGTCAAACCCCGGCCCGACGTTGCGGCGCTGGCCGAGGCAGGGCTGAGTCCGAACCACGGGTTCAAGTTCACCGTCCCGGTGCCCGATGAATACTCCCGCTTCTGCGTGTGGGCCATCGACCCGCAACGCGGCCGCAATACCCGGCTCGGGTGCCTCGACCGCTAGCGGCCGGCTGAAGCCGAGTCGGGACCTTCGACCTGGGCGCGCCGGCGCGCGATACCGGACACTGTCGTCATGCGCTCGGTACTCGTCGCGTTCTCCGTAGTGGCCTCACTGGTGATCAGCGCGCCATCCGCCGAGGCGGACCAACGTGAGGTTCTCCTGGTCACCGATTCGGTGGTGTTGCACGCGACCGGGGCGATCAACAACCTCGTCGACGATCCGTTCACCATGATCGGCTTCCCCGGGCTCAGCCTGGGCGCGGCCCCTGCGGTGCTGGCGGCAGCCGATCTCGATCGCTTCGACGTCGTCGCGATCGCCTTGGGCAACAACATCGTCGACCGCTCGCAGATGCGACCGAACACGTCAGCCATCTTGGGGTTGTTCCCATCGACGACCCGACTCATCTGGGTCACCAGCGGACATTGGAGCAGCCGCCAAGTGCAGTTCAATGGCATGCTCCGCGAGCTGACCGACAAATGGGCGAACCTCGAACTGGCCGAGTGGGGCCAGATGCGGTTGGCGTCGGACACCCAACCCGACGGCATCCACCTCAGCTACCAGGGCATCGCCCGCATGTCGCAGCTGGTCGCCGGACACATCAACGGCACGGTGGCCGTGCCCAACCGGCGCGTGGTCGGCCACCTCGACCACGTGACCAGCACCCCGCATGGAGTGCGAGTGGCCGGCTGGGCGCTCGACATCGACACGAACGAGCCGATCCCGGTCGAAGTCAGCATCGACGGTCGCGCCCCAACCCATTCCCCGGCGTTCGTCGACGCCAACCATCGCCGCGACGACGTTGCGGTCGCATGGAACCATGGACCGAACCACGGCATTGCCACCACCGTGCCCATGGTCCGCGACGGGCAGCATCGGGTGTGCGTATCGGCCCGGGACACCGCGACCGGGGCGCCGACCGAACTGGGCTGTCGTTCGGTCATCGTTGAGCAACAGCCGGTCGGTGAGCTCGAGTTGATCCGTATCGTTCGCGGGCGGGTGCAGGTCCAAGGCTGGGCCTATGA
>JABDJW010000084.1 GCA_013002375.1 Acidimicrobiales bacterium
GCCCATGGCCGTGATCGGCGAGGGATGCATCGTCGGCGCCAACGCGGTCGTCACCCAGGGCACCCACGTACCGCCGAACTCGATGGTGCTGGGCGTGCCCGGCAAGATCCGCGAAGGTGTAGTCGAGCCGGGGTCGACGCTCGAGAATGCCGAGGTCTATGTCGCCCGAGGCCGGCAGTACAAAGAGAAGCTGCGTCGCCTCGACTGACGGGGTTCAGAGCCGCTTGCGAAAGAAGTGGGTGGCGTACGGATTGTCGTTGTAACGCGCGACGTCGGCGTAGCCGTAGTGGCGGTACATGGCGATCGCGTTGGGCAGGTTCTCGTTCGTGTCGAGACACGCCTCGGTGTGGCCGAGCTGTCGAGCGTGAGCCTCGAGCTCGGCCAGCAGTCGCCCGCCGAGGCCTCGGCCGCGGTGGCTCGGGGCAATCCACATGCGCTTCACCTCGCTCAACTCGGCCGAGAGCGACGTGACCGCGCCGCAGCCGACGGGGCGAGCGTCGGCGTCCAGGGCCCGGTCGCGGAGGAGAAGAAAGACGCCCCGTTCGGTGAAGTTCTGCTCGTCGTCATCGCCGCCGCCGGCCGATGGATCGAACCCGTCGGGAAACTCGCGATCGAGGTGCGCGAAGTACTGCTCGAGGCACCACTGGGCGTCGGGGTGTGCCGTGGGCACGACCTCGGTGACGATGTCGTCTTCCGTCGAGCGGCGACCGGCGCTCATGCTGGGTCGACGGCCTCGAGGTGGGGGCCGCCCGGATGGACCGGTGGGCAGTGGCTGGCGAGGCGATCCGACATCGCCGCGAGCATACGGTTGGCCGTCCCGCGGAGCGAGGCACCGGGGGAACCCTCCGGGTTCCAGCCGAGTTGCTCGCCTAGCGGCTCACAACATCGCGGCGAGACGAAGCCGAGCTCGGCAATGAATACTGTGACGGGTGGCTATGGCCAACGTCACAGCGAAATCGGGCGAATTGGGGCGAACGAAACAGCGGGTCTCAGTACGATGAGTCCATCAACTGATCACCACCGCGGTGGCGATCAGCACTGCGACGCAGCTTTCCCCCAAAGCGGCTCGACAGTTATTCCACATGGCGCCCTTCCCCCAAGGGCGCCATGTGACGTTTCGGCCATGTGACGTTTTGGACGGGTGGGTCTAACGTGCGACCCGAGCACCGAGCCCAGGGGGAGCGATGGCCGAGAACCGACGCGACAAGATCCGCATGTCCGACGCCGAGATCGAGACGTTCATCGAGCAGCAGAAGAGCCTGCAGGTCGCGGTGACCGGCCACGACGGCTTCCCGCACCTGTCCACGCTGTGGTTCGCAGTCGTCGACGGCAAGTTGGTGTTCGAGACCTACACCAAGAGCCAGAAGATCAAGAATCTCGAACGCGACGACAAGATCACCTGCCTGGTCGAGGATGGCGTGACCTACGAGACGCTGCGCGGCGTGATGATCAAGGGCACCGCCGAGCTGGTGACGGGGGAGCGGGTGCACGAGCTCGCCCTGGCGGTGATGGTCCGCAATCAGCCCGACATCCCCGAGGAGATGCTCAGCCAGGCGGCTGAGCACATGTCGAAGAAGCGCACCGCGGTCGTCGTGCATCCGGTGAAGATCATCAGCTGGGATCACACCAAGCTGTAGGCCGTCGACAAGCGGCCGCGACCGGGAGGGGTCAAGCGAAGCGGAATGAGCGAAGCACCGGGGGAACCCTCCGGGTTCCTCTCGAGTTGCTCGCCGGCCGGCTCACAACATCGCAGCGAGACGAAGCAACCCGAAGGGTTGCCGGCGAGCTCGGCGATGGACGTAGGACCGGCGGGCCCACGATCATCCCCCTCCAGTGAGATCCCGGGCCCGCCGGCCTGCGCCGACGGTAGGGGGCTTTGGGCGGTCGCGACGGTCGCGACCGTCAGATCGTCATCTCTTCGTCACATGGTCGCGCGGCGGCGGAAACACTGGGCCGAAATCAACCCAGGGTGCCACTGAACCAAACGGCCTCGGCGGTAGTCTCACCAATCGTGGTGGCGCGTGGATTCTCGGCCTTGGGTCGGTGGCTGTTCTTTGGGGTCCGGCTCGTCGTGCTCATTGCCCTCGGTGCCTCGACGCTCGCCATCACCGCGGCGACCCTGGCGCCGCAGGCCAGCGATATTCTCAACGCCAACCGGTCGACGTCAGCCGAGGTCGATCTCGACACGCTGGCGCTGCGGTCGTTGGTGTTCGACAAGAACGGGGCGCCGATCGGGCAGCTGAACGGCGAGATCAACCGCGAGCTGGTCACGCTCGATCAGATCAGCCAGGAGGCGATCACGACGGTGCTCACCGTCGAAGACGCCGCGTTCTATCGCCACGACGGCATCAACGTGCGGGCGATCGCCCGTGCGCTGGTGCGCAACGTCGAAGCCGGCGGGGTCGATCAGGGCGGTTCGACCATCACCCAGCAGCTGATCAAGAACAGCGTGCTCGACGACGCGGTCGGCGTCGAGGACAAGATTCCGGAAGCGGCCTTGGCCATGCGGCTCGAGGGCCAGCTCGAGAAGGACGAGATCCTCGAGCGCTACCTGAACACGGTGTACTTCGGCGCCGGCTCCTACGGCATCCAGGCCGCCGCGGAGACGTACTTCGGCGTCGATGCGTCGCAGCTCGATTGGGTGCAGAGCGCAATGTTGGCGTCGCTCATCTCCAGCCCCGTCACCGGCGATCCGACTCG
>JABDJW010000085.1 GCA_013002375.1 Acidimicrobiales bacterium
GACTACATCTGCGGCAGCAACGGCGACGACCGTGTCTTCGGCGGCGCCGGCGCCGACGTGCTGCACGGCGGCGACGGCATCGACAAAGTCCGCGGTGGCCCGGGCGCCAACACCATCTACGGCGGCCCCGGTCAGGTCGACTTCTTGAAGGGCGGACCCGACGACGACCGGATCTTCGGCGGCGCCGGCCACAACCGCATGCGCGGCTCGGGCGGCGACGACATCTTGTTCGGCGGCGACGAGTTCGACTGGATGTGGGGCGGCTTCGGCGACGACCGCCTGTTCGGCGACCTCGGTAACGACATCATGTCGGGCGGGAACGGCGAGGACCTGTGCGATGGCGGCGAGGGTATCGATCTCGCGAACGCCGGGTGCGAGACCCAACTCAACATTCCCTAACGCCAGGCCAAGCGCAAAGAACCAAACCGATGGGTCGCCCGTTCCGGGCGGCCCATCGCCGGTTTTGGTCGTACCGGATCGAGCGACAACCAGGTCAAGACGCGCCCGCCGTGAGCCGATGAAGTGGCAATCATCAAAACCGGCAGGAGGAGCTCCAATGGCTCTGGTCAACGTGAAGAAGAAGATCGAGAAGGCGGCCGACGACCTCGGCCTGCGCTCCGGCGAGACCGTGCTGGCCGCCTGTACGACAAATCCATCGGGCACGATGACTCGTATGCTCAGCCGCGAACTCGGCGGCGCGTTGACCGCGGCCGTCGCCGGCAAGGTTGGCGGCTCGGTGCAGAACCCCGACGAGGGGATGGCGAGCGAATTCGTCGACGGCCAGAACTTCCTGGCCCTCACCTCCGAGCGTCTCCTGCTGGTGAAGGTCGGCGTCTGGACCGGCAAGGCCAAGGAACTGCTGGCCGAGTGGCCCCGCACCGACGTCGCGGCCATCCAGGTCGACTCCGGACGCCTGGCCCATCCCCTGATCATCGCCTTCTCCGATGGCACCGCGGTGCAGGTCGAAGGGGCAAAAGGTACCGATCCCGGAGCGGTGGCCGACGCCTTCGCCGCGTAGCCCCCAGCGGAATCGCCGGCCCGACCGGTCGAATCTGACGGCGCAAGCATGCCCCCACGTGCGATGATGGAGGCATGGAACACCTCGGCGCAGACTTCTCGGCCGAGTCCACATCGAAGTCCGTACAGTCCTTCCTCACCCGACCGATCTTCATCTTGGTGGTCGGGTCGGTCGTGGCGATGTGGCTCATCGAGATCATCGACACCATCGCCCTCGACGACTGGGCCCAAGGCGGAGGCATCCACCCGCGGCGCCTCGACGGCATCGACGGCATCGCGTGGGCTCCCTTCCTCCACGGCGGGTGGCGGCACCTGACCTCCAACACCGTGCCGTTCATCATTCTCGGCGGGTTGGTCGCATTGCGCGGGGTGCGAACGTGGCTCAGCGTCACCGGCATCATCATCATCGTGGGCGGCGCACTCACCTGGTTGTTCGCCCGCAACGGCAATCACGTCGGTGCGAGCGGCGTGATCTTCGGGTTTCTCGGCTACCTGGTGGCGGCCGCCTGGTTCGACCGAACCCTCAAAGCGATCGCCCTCGCGGTGTTGGCGGTCGTGTTGTACGGATCGATGGTGTTCGGATTGGTACCGAGCGGCCAGGTGTCGTGGGAGGGCCACCTCTTCGGCGCTGCGGCCGGTGTGTTGGCGGCCTACGCCCTGCGCCCGGAAACGACCACGAACACCGAGCCCCAGCTGGCCTGAAGCGGTCAGTCGGCCCGGCGCCGCCCGCTCATCGCAGCGTGGCGGCGAACAGCTCCGTCGTCGCCACGAAACAACGGCCGGACGCTTCCTGGTGGTACGAGTCGTACCCCGGCCAGGTGAAGCCGTGGTCCGCTCCGGCATGCAGTATCCGATCGACGGCCTCCAACACGGCCGGAGTCGATTTGCACGAAACACCCCGGCTACGCTGGCCGCCGCATGTCGCGCATTCTCGTCGCTCTCTCTTTGATGCTCGGCTCGCTGCTCTGCGGCGTCGGCCCCGCAGCTGGCCAAGACGACACAGAATCAGAGAGTCCGGGGCTCAGCGGCGTGCTGGCCAACGACGACGGCACGCCGGTCGAAGGCGCCACCATCGAGATCCGCGAGATCGACGGCGACTTCGCGGCCGAGGTGATCACCGCCGCCGACGGAAGTTGGTCCGTCGAACTCCCCGCCCGCGGCGCCACCTACGAAGCGGAGTTGCTGCTCGACACTCTGCCCGAGGGCATCAGCCTCAGCGAAGACGGCAATGCGCTGGCATTGCCTCGCATCTCGCAGCCGGGCCAGCAACGAACCGTCAACTTCCTGCTTGGCGGCGCACTAGCCGGTGGAACATCGACCGCCGACCAGATCGCCCAGTCGCTCGTCAATGGGCTCAAGTTCGGCCTGATCATCGGCATGAGTTCGATCGGCCTGTCGCTCATCTTCGGCACCACCGGCCTCATCAACTTCGCCCACGGCGAACTCGTCACCTTCGGTGCAGCCCTGGCCTGGTGGCTCAACACGCAAACCATCGAGGCGACCCTGATCCTGGCCACCGTCATCGCGGTGATCGGCGGAGCCGCGCTCGGCGGGGCCGTGGAACTCGGCCTCATGCGCCCGCTGCGCAAGCGGCAGCTCGGCGCGTTCCAGTTCGTGGTGGTGACCATCGGCTGTTCGCTGATCGGGCGCCAGCTCATCCAGATCTGGATCGGTGAAGGCAACGAGAGCTACCGCCAGTACGCCATCCAGGAGCCGTGGGATCTCGGCCTCTTCGACATCACCCCCCGCGATGCATCGATCATCGGTGTGTCTCTCGTGGCCTTGATCGCCGTCGCCACCGTGCTCCAGCTGACCCGAGTGGGCAAGGCGATGCGGGCCGTGTCCGACAACGCCGACTTGGCCGCCTCCTCGGGCATCGACGTCAACCGGGTCATCCTCAGCGTCTGGGTTTCCGGAGCGGCGCTGGCTGCGCTCGGCGGGGTGCTCTTCGGGCTCTCCGAGGTCGTCGAGTTCGACATGGGCTTCCGCTTCCTACTGCTGATCTTCGCCGCGGTGGTTCTCGGCGGGCTCGGCACCGCCTACGGCGCGATGGCCGGCGGTGTGCTCATCGGGCTCGTCACCGAGGTCAGCACCGTGTGGATCCGCTCCGATCTCAAATTCGTGTGGGCCCTGCTCGCCCTCATCCTGGTCTTGCTCGTGCGGCCCCAGGGCATCCTCGGCAGCAAAGAGCGGGTGGGCTGATGGACATCGTCACGAGCCTGCTCGACGGCGCCCGAGCCGCGCTTGGCCCCAACGCCGCGATCTTCGCGTTCCTGGCGATGGGTCTCAACATCCACTACGGCTACACCGGACTCAACAATTTCGGCCAGGTCGGCTTCATGATGGTGGGCGCCTACGGCACCTCGATCGCTGTCGTCACCTGGGGCTGGAGCCTCTGGCTCGCCATCCCCGTCGGCCTGCTCGCCGCCGCCGTGTTTGCGTTGCTACTCGGCATTCCGACCCTGCGCCTGCGATCCGACTATTTCGCCATCACGACCATCGCCGCGGCGGAGATCATTCGCTTCCTCATTCGGTCACCAGCCTCGACCGATCTCACCGGCGGCCCCTTCGGCCTCCAGGGCGTGGCCGGCTCGTTTCGCGATCTCAACCCGTATCCCGAGTCGTGGGCCATTCGCTGGCGCAACTTCAACTTCTCGAACCCCGACCTCTGGCTGCTGACCGTCGGCTGGGTCACGGTGATCATCATCACCCTGCTGGTCTCTCGCCTCACCAGCAGCCCGTGGGGCCGAGTGCTCCGCTCCATTCGTGAAGACGAGGACGCGGCCCGCAGCCTCGGGAAGAACGTCGTCGGCTACAAGATGCAGGCTCTCGTGCTCGGGGGGATGATCGGCGCCCTCGGTGGCGTGTTCGACGTGCTCCAGACCGGCGGCGCCGTCCCCGAGGGCTTCCGAGCCGAAACCACCTTCTTCGCTTACGCCGCGCTGATCCTGGGCGGCGCGGCGAGTCGCCTCGGACCCGTTGTGGGCGCCATGCTCTTCTGGTTCTTGCGGGTCGGCATCGAGAGTCTCGTGCGCGACATCTCCGAACGCTCATGGCCACCGGACTTCATCGCCGACTTCCTGGCCGGCCGGGAGGGCCTCATCTCGATCACGTTCATGGGGTTGATGCTGGTGGGACTGATGGTGTTCCGACCTCAGGGACTCCTGGGCAACCGCGAGGAAGTTGTGCTCGATGGCCGCTGATTTCGATCAGATCGTTCCCGAGCCCGGCGTGGCAAAGCCCGATCCGCTGCTCATCGTGGACGGCGTGACCCGCAACTTCGGCGGCCTGAAGGCGGTCGACGTCGCCCATCTCGAGATCCCTCGCAACGCCATCACTGCGCTCATCGGACCCAACGGCGCGGGCAAGACCACATTCTTCAATCTCTTGACCGGCTTCGACCAGGCCGACGAAGGAGAGTGGTCGTTCGACGGCACACCGCTCGCCGGCGTCGCCCCGCATCGCGTCGCCAAGAAGGGCATGGTGCGAACATTCCAGCTCACCAAGGCTCTCACCCGGCTCTCGGTGCTGGAGAACATGATGCTCGGCGCCGTCGACCATCCCGGCGAGCGCATCAGCCGCGCCCTACTCCCCGGCTTCTGGCGCTCGACCGAAGACGAAGTGCGAGTCCGAGCCGAGGGCATGCTCGAACGCTTCAACCTGACCCACATGCGTGATGAATACGCCGGCACCCTCTCGGGCGGTCAGCGCCGACTGCTGGAGATGGCGCGGGCGATGATGACCGATCCCAAGCTGCTGATGCTCGACGAACCGATGGCGGGCGTGAACCCGGCGCTCGTGCAGTCGCTACTCGGTCACATCACCGGCCTGCGCGACCAGGGCACGACAGTGGTCTTCGTCGAACACGACATGGATGTGGTGATGGAGATCAGCGACTGGATCGTCGTGCTCGCCCAGGGTTCGATCATCGCGGAGGGTACCCCGGCCAGCATCGTCACCAACCGTGCCGTCATCGACGCCTACCTCGGCGACCCAACGGAGGACGACGACTGATGGCTCTGATCAATGCGATCGACCTGGTCGCCGGCTATGTGCCAGGGGTCAACATCCTCAACGGCGCATCACTCACCCTCGAAGAGGGCGAGATCGTCGGCATCATCGGTCCGAACGGCGCCGGCAAGTCCACGTTGCTCAAGGCGATGTTCGGGCTCGTCGACATCCGCGACGGACAACTCGAGCTGGCGGGCGATTCGATCCGGGGCAAGCGGGCCGACGAACTCGTCGGCCTCGGCATCGGCTACGTCCCCCAGAACGACAACGTGTTCCCCCGCATGACGGTCCGAGAGAACCTCGAGATGGGCTGCTTCCAGCGCCCGAAGCTCTTCGACTCCCGCTTCGCGGCGGTCGTCGAACTCTTCCCACTTCTCGCTGACCGGGGCGGCCAGCGGGCCGGTTCGCTTTCCGGCGGCGAACGGCAGATGGTGGCGATGGGCCGGGCGCTCATGATGGACCCATCGGTGGTTCTGCTCGACGAGCCATCCGCCGGCCTCTCCCCTGCCTTTCAGTCGCAGGTGTTCAAGCAGGTGACGGTCATCAACAAGGCCGGCGTCTCCGTGGTCATGGTCGAGCAGAACGCCCGTCGATGCCTCGAGATCTGCGACCGGGCCTACGTGCTCGACCAGGGCCGCAACGCCCACACCGGTACCGGCCATGAGCTCATGCACGACGAAAAGGTCATCGAGCTCTACCTCGGCTCCCTCGCCGCCCTCGACTGACCCTCCGACTCACCGAACGGGCGCGGTGTGGGCGCGAAGAGGCCCGGTGGCGAACCACCGGGCCTCTGGCAAGGATTTCTCTGGTGTGGTGATCAGCGCAAGCTGATCCTCACGGTCAGAAGTTCAGGTCGATGTCCTGCGAATCGATCGTGACGAGCACACCGTCCTGGAACTGTGCGATGGCGTAACGACCGAAGGTCGGGTCGCCACCGGCGTCGAGATCGATCGGACCGGAAACACCGTCGTAGTCGATGCCTTCGCCGGCGGCGATCGCATCAGCGCACTCCTGGTAGGAGGTGCAGGTGGTGTCGCCACCGTCGTCGTTGGTGACATCGAGAACGGCGGCGATCAGTGCATCACCGTCGGTCGTCCCGGCCTGCGCAAACGCGAGGGCCAAGGTGATCACACAGTCGTAGGCCTGGCCACCGTAGATGAGGTTGCCCTCGGTGATCTCGGTCAGACGAGCGTTGAAGTCCGCACCACCGGAGGCACCGATGAGGGTGAACCCATCGATGACGTTGGGGTTGGCTTCATCGATCGACGCGTTGAGCGTGTTCGAGAAGACGCCGTCGGCGCCGTACATGGCGTCGGGTGCGACACCGGCCTCGAGTGCCGCCTTGATGATCGGGAACGCCTCATCGAAGCCGATGATGACGACCGCGTCGGCACCCTGAGCAGCAACATCGCCGACGACGGAGTCGGAGGCAACGTTCTCGGGGTCGTAGCTGATCGTGCCGTTGGCGATACCAAGACCATCGAGCTCAGCGGCGACGAGACCGGCAAGCGCGTTGCCGTAGTCGTCAGCGCGAGCGACGAGGGCCACGTTGGTGCGGCCATCGGTGGAGACGACGTCGGCGATGATCGGCGACACGGCCTCGTCCGGCGGGACGGTACGGAAGTAGTAGCCGGCGTTCTCCTGGCCGGTGAAGGCCGGAGAGGTGTTGGATGCCGAGCACTGCGGAATCGCTGCATCCGACAGGGTCTGGATGATGTCCTGCGACACGCCGGAGGCAGCCGCGCCGACGATGGCGTTGGCGCCTTCGCCGAGCAGACGACCCACGGTCTCCTGCGCGACGGCACCATCGGTGCCGGAGTCGCCGGTGATCACGGTGACGTTGGCGCCGGCTGCTGCGAGATCAGCTGCAGCCAGGGCCGCGCCTTCGATCTGCGGCGGACCGAGGAACGCGAGACCACCGGTCTCGGGAAGCACGGTTCCGATGACGAGGCCGTCGCCCGCGGGGACGGAGGTGTCGTCGGTCATGTCGTCGGTCATGTCGTCGGTCATGTCGTCCGTCATGTCGTCCGTCATGTCGTCCGTCGTGTCGTCGACGACATCGGTTTCGTCGCTTGTGTCGCCGGCACCTGCGTCGACATCCTCGTCGTCGCCACAGGCAGCAGCGATCAGCGAGAACGAGAGCAGTACAGCGAGCAGCATGAGCAGCTTGCGTGAAAGCTTCATAGTGGAACCCCTCCAAGGGTCATGTGTGTTGAGCCATCACCAGGTGGTGGCAGCAGCCATCCAGGCTAGGTCGACCCACCCCTGTTGTGTGTTCATGGCGTACGGAAAGTGACCGCTGTCACATCCCCTTGGTGCGCCCCATCACGTCGCCCACCGAGCCGACGAGGCCGGTGTAGAACGGTCCGAACTCGGCGTAGACGGCACTCGCGGTGTCGTAGCGCATCGTGTAGACGACTGGCCTGAGCCGCCCGCCCGCTCCTACCTGAGCGCACCGGCAAACAGCTCGGTGGTCGCGGCAAAACAACGATCCGAAGCCTCTTGGTGATAGGAGTCGTACCCCGGCCAGGTGAAGCCGTGGTCGGCTCCGGCGAAGACCTCCACCGTGACGTGTTCGAGGGACTCGACCGCATCGAAGAACCGCTGATGCATCTCGATCGACTGGGTCTGGTCGGCATCTCCGATGCCGATGAACAGCGGCTGCCGGAGGCCGCCGGCCGTGAGATGGGGCGAATCAGGCTCGTCGTCGGCCAGGAACGATGGATGCCACATTGCGCCGGCCCGGCACTGCTGCGGCCGGCGCTCGAGCATGCGATAGACCGCCCGGGCCCCGAGACAGAAGCCGATGGCACCCACCGGTTCGTCATCGGTCACGCCGACGGCGGCCAGAGCAACATCCATGTCGTGTTGGATACCGTCGTCGGTCATCGCCTGGATGAGCTCCCACATCTTGGCGCCCAAGCCGGGGTCGGCCGCACGCTGTTCAGGCTCGATCCCGATGAGTCGTCCGGCCCGGTGGTACAGGTCCGGGCAGATGACGTCGTAGCCCGACGCGGCCAACTTCTGCATGAAGGCGTGGGTTGCCTTTCGAATGCCGGGGCCGTCATGGAACATTGCGACGCGAGGTGCCGCACCTTCACTCGGCCGCTTGCGCAGCACCGCCATCGGGCCGTCGTCAGTTTCAGTCTCGAGGATCTCTTCGTGCAGGGACGTGGCTTCGCTCATGGCGGCCAACGTAGTAGCTGGTGCAACATTGCGTTCGTTCCGGCCGACCGCGAGAGTGAGGACGCCCGTCCCCTCGCTACAGGAGTTTCCCATGACCCGGCTCGGCTATCAGATCCCCAACTTCACCTACCCGAACAGTTCGCCGGCCGACATCTTCCAGAGCGTCGTGACCCAGGCCAAGGCGGCCGAAGAATCCGGCTTCGACCGGGTGTTCGTGATGGACCACCTCTACCAACTGCCCGGCATCGGCGCCCACGACGAACCGATGCTCGAGTGCTACACGATGCTGGCCGCCCTGGCCCAACACACCGAGAAGGTCCGGCTGTCGGCGCTCGTCACCGGCAACACCTACCGAAACCCGGGTCTCCTGGCCAAGACCGTCACGACCCTCGATCACGTGTCGAATGGCCGGGCCACCCTCGGCATCGGCGCCGGCTGGTTCGAACAGGAACACGACGCGTTCGGCTACGAGTTCGGCACCTTCACCGACCGATTCGAAAAGCTCGAGGAAGCGCTCCAGATCATCATCCCGATGCTGCGGGACGAGCGCCCCTCCCTCGACGGCAAGCACTACACCGCCGACGAGATCGCAAACTCACCGGCACCGATCTCGCGCATCCCCATCATGATCGGCGGTTCCGGCGAGAAGAAGACACTACGGATGGTGGCGCAATACGCCGACGAATCGAACCTGGCGAGCGGCGAACTGAGCGAAATCCCCCGCAAGCTCGACGCGCTCGCCGCCCACTGCGAACGGCTCGGCCGCGACCGGAGCGAGATCAAGGTCACCAAGCTGTTGATGGGCGTCGTCGCCCCGACGATGGAAGAGGCCGAAGCCGACCTGAACGAGATGGGAGCGACGAAGGGCTGGGGCCCCGAGATCATCGAGATGGCCAAGACGATCCTCACCGTGGGCGATCCCGACACCGTCGGCGAGTGGCTGGCCGACGCCAAGGCCACCGGCATCGACGGGATCACCATCAGCCTTCCGGCCAACGGCCACAAACCGGACCGCATCCACCTGCTGGCCGAGGTCGCCAACAAAGCCTTCGACTGATCGCGGCCCTTCCCCTGCGGCCCTTCCCATCTTGGGGCGTGGTCAGGTAGGTTCGCCGGTATGACCAGTGCGGCGCTGAACGGGCTTCCGCAGGCAGCGCTTGCGGGGCTGAGCGAGCACGGGGTCGCACGCGACTTCGCACCGGGCGAGTGGCTCTATCACGAGGGCGAAGCATCCCACTCGGTGCACGTCATCGACCGCGGGCTGGTTCGACTGTCCAAGACTGCGCTGAACGGCAAGCGGGTGCTGATCGGCTTTCTCGGCTCGGGCGAGCTGGCCGGCCACTACGCGACGCTCATCGACGGCCCTCGACCGGCGAGCGGCCGGGCCCTCACCGCCACGTCGACGACCTGCGTTCCCGGCGACCGGTTTCTCGACTATCTGCGGGCGTACCCGGATCTGGCGCTGACCCTGTTGCACGAACTGGCCGACCAGCTGGTCGCAACCTCCGCGCACGTACTCGAGCTGTCGACGATCGACGCCAGCAGCTTGATCGCGCTCCGGCTGGTACAACTGGCCACCGAGGCCCGGTTTGCCGAGATCCGCACGCGAGACGGTGCCAGCATCGTGGTGCAGTCGGCGCTCTCCCAGCACGATTTGGCCGCTTGGGCCGGCGTGTCGGAACGCTCGGCCGCGACCGCGCTGCAACGATTTCGCGAACTCGGCGTGATCACGACCAGCCGTCTGCGGGTGGAGATCCGCGACGTGGCCGCGCTGCACCGCCTGGCCGGCCGACCGCGCTGATCGCCCACCGTGCCGGCGGTCTCCGCAGTACTGCGTAGACCAGACCCCCGACCAGCGTCAGACTCGGGATCGATCAGCGTCGGCGGTACGAGACTGGAGATGAACCATGGCGGGATCGAGTCTCCACGGACGTTCTCCCCTTATTTGGCGACTGCGGGATCGCCGGATCGTCCGACAACGGCGAAATCCGCCGGCGCTGATCCGTACGACTTCCTCTGGTGAAGGGGTTGGAGGAGAACAAAGAGAACCCGGGCTCTTCGAGGGCCTCGGCCGGAACGAGCAGAAGGAAGTCCGAAAGCTTCTGACCGTCGTGTCGGTCCGAGCCGGACGACGGCTCTCGACCCAAGGCGGGACGGGTCGGCAGTTCGTCGTCGTGCTCGATGGCCAGTTGGCGTTTTCGCTCGACGGCCTTCCGACGACCATCCTGGGCTCAGGCACCTGGTACGGCGCACTCCCCTTGCTCGAGCGTCGCCAGGACCCGCGAAATCGCGGTTCGGTCGACGCGCTGGCGCAGTCGATGATCGCGGTTGCCACCTACCGCGAGTTCTGCGGCCTGATGGATTTTCCCACCATCGCCGACCGCATCACGACGGTGGCGTCGCAGCGCAAGACGTACATCGGTGAGCACGCCCGCGCCAACGCGACCGAGTCGGCCGGGCTTCTCCCGGAGCAAGCCGACTACCCGCTCCACGCCTGAGCACCCCGGAGAGCGGACAAGGCGAGGTCGTTTCGCGTTCAAGATTTTTCCCATACCGGTCGATGTTCCCCCCGTGACGGCATGACCTTGGTCAACGCCGGCCATGTATTACGATTTCGTTACGTTCGTCATTCAACCGACATGGCGAGCTGACGGAGTAGGGGGACCGGCATGACCGCCGAGGTTGAGCAGCACCCGGACAAACGCCAACCAGATGCCGACCCACCGGTCGGGCGGGGCCCATTCGCTCGGATCATCCGGCTCTTGGGCCGGATCGAGCTGGGCGATCTCACCGACAACGATCGCGAACGCATCCTGCGCAGTCTCTTTCACGAGGGCCATCGCTTCGGACGGTTCGCTCGGCGCTTCGCGGCACTGATGACCATGTCGGTGTTGATCGCGGTGATGGGCCTTCTGGCCGATTCCACCGCAGTTGTCATCGGCGCCATGTTGGTGGCCCCGCTGATGAGCCCGGTGCTCGGCACCGCAGCTGCGCTGGTACTCGGCCTCCAGCGTCAGGTCGGCCGCCAGCTGGTCGTGCTCCTCGTCGGAAGCGCCGGCGCAGTCGGTCTCGCCGCCCTGACCTCGCTGCTGTTCCCCGGCAACATGGATCCCCTCCCGGCCGAGATTCTGGCTCGCACCTCCCCGAACCTGCTCGACCTCGGCATCGCGCTGGCGGCCGGGGCGGCGGGGGCCTACGCCCAGATTCGGCGGGCCGCCGCAGACGCTCTCACCGGGGTCGCCGTCGCCGTCGCGTTGGTACCACCGCTGGCCGTCGTCGGCATCACACTTGAGATCGGCTCCTTCGAACTCGCGGCCGGCGCGGTCCTCCTCTTCTTGGCCAACGTGGCCGGCATCATCATGAGCGCCGCGTTCACCTTCCTGGTTTGCGGGCTGGTATCGGACTACCGGCTCCGCAAGGGCTCGGGTGTGATCGTCGGTGGTCTCCGCTGGGCCGCCTTGGCCGTGATCGTGATGATCCTGCCGCTGCACATCACCCGTGCTCGCATGCTTCCCGCGAGCGACCCCACCGAGGATGTCGCCCATCACGTCGATTCCTACATCGACGAGATCGGCAGCGGCACCGAAGTGGTCACCGTCGCGGTCGAACGCGAGGAAACCGAACTCGCCGTCGACGTCGTGCTCACCGAATCGGGCCTGGTCCCGGCGGCCGAGGGTCTCGCCGACCATCTGGCCGGCGAGATGCAGGAATCGGTCGCGGTCACGATGAAGGTCGTCGAGGTCGAGACCGATGTCGCCCGATCCGACGGTTAGCCCGCGCCGCCGTTCCGAACACCGCCGATCCGGTAGTCACTGATCTGAACCTCGGCTCCGTAGTCCGCGAAATCACCGTCGGCGCGCGCCTGACGAAACGCACCCCAGTTGATCGGGCGGTAGTGCGGTCGATCGCCTGCCGCGATTGCGCCGGGCAGTGGCACAGAGTCCGTGGCATAGCTCGGGTTGAAGAAGTACGGCAGCGAAGAGCGGGCCCGCTCGGCACGCGGCGCAACGCGATGCAGAGCGGCCCGATAGCGATCGTTGGACCAGACCTGCATCATGTCGCCGGTGTTGACCACCAGGGCGCCGGGTTGCGGTACCACGTCGACCCACCGTCCTCGGTGGTTGACCTGGAGCCCGCCGACGTCGTCCTGGAGCAGCACGGTCAGGGCGCCACTGTCGCTGTGATGATGCAGTGCCATGTCGCCGAGCGGGGTCTCGCGGGCGGCCTCCTCCGGGCTGAGCACGTCGCCGACCGGGTAGTGGTTGAGGCGGAGGAAGCTGGTGTGGTCCGGCCCGAAGTGGCGATGCAAGTGCCGCGCCGCCTCGCCCAGACCCGCACTGAACGCCTCGAGCAGGTAGAGACCCAGCGATTCACAGGCGACGAGATACGCCACCATCGTGGCCCGGAACCCGGGAAGGTCGGGCCACTGGTTCGAGCCGTCGATGGCGTGATGATTGCGGGGATCGTCGGCGGCCAACTCCGGGAACGGCACGTGGGCGAGATCGAGCACTTCCTTCTGGTCGCGTGCGTTCTTGGTGAGCTCACGGTCGTAGTAGCCGCGGGTGTTGTCCTTGGTGCGTTGTAGCCCACGCTTCTGCTCCATCGACAACGCGAAGAACGAGCGGGTCTGCCCCCAGACCCGCTCGATCAACTCGGGCGCGATGCCGTGCTGCACCACCTGAAAGAAACCGAACTCGGCGGCCGCACTCGCCACCGCGTCGACGACCGCCGGGCCGGGTGTGGAGCGGTGCGGCCGACCCAGGTCGATTGTGGGCACCTGGTCCATCGTTGCCGTTCTAGCATCGAGCCGGTCTACGATCGCCTCGGTATGGAACCCTTGAGCATCCTCGCGGACCTCCGCGACGAATACGACCGGCTCGATCGGATCTTGGACGGCCTGAGCGAGGAGCAGTGGCACACGGAGTCGGGCGCTCCCGGCTGGACGGTCTGCGACGTGGTGATGCACCTCGCGACGTCCGAGGAGGGCGTCGTTTCCTCGATCGCCAACCCGGAACCGGTTTGGACATCCCGGGACGGCACCCTCGACGATGCCGTCGCCCAGCAGGTCGCTCGCAATCGCTCCAGTTCGGCCGAGACGTTCGCCCGCTGGCGGGCCGCGGCCGACGCGGCCCTCAGCGCGCTGGCCGAGGCCGACCCGGACCAGCGGGTGCGATGGGCCGCTGCCCCCCTGCGGCCCCTGTCGTTGGCCACCACTCGAC
>JABDJW010000341.1 GCA_013002375.1 Acidimicrobiales bacterium
GCCTTGGCCACCGACACCCACAAGTTCGAGAGCCGCTACCTCGATCTCTTGATCGGACCGTACCCCGACGATCGCGACGTCTATGTCGAGCGGTCACCGATTCACCACGTCGATCAGCTTTCGGCGCCGATGATCGTGCTCCAGGGCAGCGAGGACGCGATCGTCCCGCCCAACCAGAGCCACATGGTGGTCGAGGCGCTGGAGGCCAAGGGCGTGAAGGTGCGCTATCTCGAATTCGAAGGCGAGCAACACGGCTTCCGCCAGGCCGAGAACATCGTGGCCGCCATCGAAGCCGAACTCACCTTCTTCGGTGAAGTCCTCGGCTTCACGCCCGTGCTATAGCCCTAATCACCGGCGACCGAATAGGCCCACTCGCCGTCGACGGTGATGCCGAGGCGCAGGCCGATGTAGCCCCCGAACTCCTCGAAGAAGTCGAGATCGTCGTCGGTGTAGCCGATGTCGCGCAGCTGCTGGAGCATCTCGGGTGTGACGTCGGGCCAGGCCACCGTGTGAGCGCCGGGCCACACGTACTCGGCCACCGGGTCGCCGGCCGGTGTAGCGTCGACCGCGAGGTGGCGCACGATCGCGGCCAGGGCGTCCGGGTCGGCGGTGTAGTACTCGCCAAAGATCCAGAACGACTCGGCGTCGCCGCCGCCGAAGCTCACCGTGAACCCCTCGGCGGTGAGGGCGGCCAGTGCCGGTATGTTGCAGGCTCGTGCCGCCGCGATGATCGCGGCGCGCTTCTCCTGCACCGCATCGGGTAGTCCGGCATCCGGGCCAGGGTCGTCCAGATCGGAGGCCGAACACGCGGTGGGCGGCGCCACATCCCCGGAGGTCTCGTAGACCCGCACCTGGGCGAACAGATCCTCGTAGCTGTGGAGGCCATTGAAGAGCGGGTCCTCGTACCGCGTCCAGATCTCGATGGTGCGATCGGCGAGGTCGTACACCCAGATCAGCCGATCTACGCCGTTGCCCTCGTCGATCACGACCTTGCGGACATCGGCCTCGGTGCCACTGAGCTCGCCGGTCGGCGTCCACAACGGGACCGGCTCGGAGCGGTCGCTCCGGACCGTCTCGCCGGCGCCGATGCCGGAGAGCGGATTGTCGAGATCGCCGTCGAGCGTGGTGTGCTCGTCGTAGCGCGTCGTGATCAGGAAGTCGCCTTCGCCGGCGCCGAACACCGATGCAAACCCGGGTGCCACGTCCGAGATCCACCCGCTCGGTTCGATGAAGTCGTACTGCATGACCTCGGCGACCACCCGGCGCCCCTCGATGTCGGCCGGGGTGCTGGCGGCCAGCGTGACCGTGCCCTCGCTGTTGATGATGACGGTTTCGAGACCATCGGTCAGGCCGGGGACGTCGGCGTCACCAACCATGACCTTGTTGGTCAGGTCCCAGGCGACATCCCACAGGCTGGAGGGGCGGGGGGTCAGGGTGATCGGGGTGAACGAACGAACCTCGGCGCCGAGCTGAGTGCCGATCCACATGCCCTCGAACGATTCTTCGCAGTTGGTGACCACGGTGAGGGCACCCTGGGGGCCCTCGGCCAGGCGGATGCCGCAGGTCGTGATCGGGTAGGTGCGGGTGATCTCGCCGTCGCGCACGACGCCGAGCTGCACCGAGAGGGTCTCGGTGTTGCCGGGGTCGGTCGGTCGGTCGATGGCCACGTACTGGCCGCCACCATCGATCGTGGCGGCCAACACGGTCCAGGTATCGCCCGGCTCGGGCACGGTGGTGCTGGTGCGGATGGTCGTGTCGACGACCGTGGTGGCGGGCACGGTGGCCGGAGCGCTGGTCGAGGGGAGGGGCGGCGCGGTGGTGGGTGCGTTCGTCGGAGCGGGTGTGCTGGTGTCGGAGGCCAGCTCGGTGTCGGGATCGTCGCCGAGCACGCTGATGCCGACGACGAGGCCGATGATCAAAACCGCCGCCGCGGCTAGCACGGCCGCGATGATGCCGGTGCGGCGGGTGGGGGCCTCGGGCGCATGCGGTGGCGCGTACTCGACCGCCGGTGCGACCTCGTACGGAGCGGCCGGTGCTTGGGCGTCGTCGGTGTCGAACACGCTGGCGCCGGTCGGTTCGGCCCCGAGCTGGTGATCGAGCTGGGCCCAGAATTCGGGACCGTGTTCGGGGGTCGGCGCATCGCGCAACGCATCGCCGACCGCTTTCTCGGTCTGGGGGTCCGGCCCGTCGCCGGGTGGTGGGGTGGGGGTCTCGTCGGTCATCGGACGTTCTCCAGTTCGGCCCGGATGGAGGCGCGGGCCCGGCTCAGGCGGCTGGCGATCGTGCCGGCCGTGGTGTCGAGCAGGTAGGCGGCGTCGTCGTAGCTGTACCCGTCGCCGTCGACCAGCATGACGGCGGCACACTGATCGGGGGGCAGGCGATCGAGCGCGGCGAGAATGACTTCGTTCGCAACGACACGCTCATCGAAGGCCGGCCCACCGGCGGCCGTGGCGGTGAGCTCGGCGACGACCGTCTCGATCGGGACCTCGGCCCGGCGACCGATGCGGCGGTGGTGGTCGATGCAGGTGGTGTAGACGATGCGATACAGCCAGGTGCCAAAGGTCGATTCGGCTCGGAAGTCGCGCAACCCGCGGAAGGCCTTGAGGTAGGCGTCCTGCAAGGCGTCGTCCATCGCCGCGGCCGATTGCAGCAGCCGGTAGGCGAGGGCCCGCATACGTTGGTCGTGCATGCGGAGCAGCTGGGCGAACGCGTGCCGGTCGCCGGCCTGGGCTTGCGTGGTCAGCGTGTCTTCGAGGGAGTCAGGCACCCGTCTCGTCCCTTCCGGGGCCTTCGTCAGCGTTTGCTGCATGACCCGTCTGACGTCGGCCGGCGTCCAATCCTTCCAAATTTCCTCGCCGCCCGCGACCCCCGGGGATCAGGAGGCGGGTTTGTTGGGGGCGGTGTCGATCAGGTGCTTGCCGAAGTCCTCGGTCGAGGACGGCGAGACCACCGCGTGCTGCGAGCCGGCGTGGATGTCGCGGAAGCACTGGTTGAGCACGCCTTCGCGCAGGCCCATCGTTCCGGCGTGGAGGTATGCCTTGTGCACGATGTCGGCGCCTTCTTGGGTGATGAAGGTGGTGGCCTGGCGGGCTTCGATCATGGCCGTGTGATCGAGTTCGCCGGTTTCGTTGAGCGAGGCTTCAGCGCGGCCGTAGGCGTCGCGCACCCAGTACTCGGCCGAACGGAAGCGGGACTCGAGCACGCCGAGGTCGTAGACGAACCGTTCGCTGTCGGCCAGCGTCGTGCGGGCGGCCATGCGTTTGTGGGCGCCGGCTGCTTTGTCCCGCAGTTCGTCGAGTGCTCGCCGGATCACGCCGATGGCGAAGCCGGCGTGGCCGGCCGCGGTGAGCACCAACACGCCGAGGTCGTACACCGGGCCCCCTCGCCGGCGGGGCGCGGTGAAGAAGTTGAAGGTCGCGCCTTCGGGCACGAAGACATCGTCGATGTGGTAGTCGTAGCTGGCCGTGCGCTCGAGGCCGAGGACATCCCAGTTGCCGGTGATGGTGGCGTGGTCCTTGGGGAAAAGGGCCAACAGATAGTCGGGGTTCTGGCCCTCCTCCACTGCGGTGAGCAGACCGGCGCCGACCCATTGGGCGTGGTTGATGCCGCTGCCGAACTGGTAACGACAGGAGATCTGGTAGCCATCGGCGGCAGGGTTGGCTGCACCCAGCGGCGCGAACTGACCGGCCGCAATCGGCGCGTGGGGGCCGCTGGTGAGCTCGGCGACGAAGTCGTCGCCGCCGTAGGCGCCGAAGAATCCGGTCGCCGCGCAGCTGGCCATCAGGCACCAGCCGGCCGAGCCATCGGTGTGGCTCACCTCGGCGAACACGTCGATGCATTCCTCGAGGGGGGCCTCGAGCCCGCCGGCGTCCTTGGGGATCATCAGGTTGAACAGGTCGGCATCCTGCATGATCTCGACCGCTTCGGCGGGGAGCGGGCCCTCGTCGTGGTCGGCGAGGGCGGCCTCGAGCTGAGGGCGGATGTCGCGGGCGGCGTCGAGCGTGCTCGTCGTCATGGATGGAGTTCTCCCCTGTGGTGAAACTGGTTCTAGTTTACCGGTCATGGCATTTGACGTTCCTGCTCGAACCCCAGTTCTTGTCGGCGCCGCCGCGATCGACGACCGGCCGTCAGCTCCGCCTGCGTGGTCCGACATGGCCGAGGTGCCCGAGCTCATGTCCCGCGCCGTTCATGCCGCCGGCGCCGACAGCGGTCAACCACAACTGCTGGCGGCGGCCGATTGGGTGATCGCCATGCGGGGCATGTGGGGCTACCACAACCCCGCTCGCCAGGTCGCCGATGCCATCGGGGCCACCGGCGCCCAGTCGGTCATGGCCGACATCGGCATCCTGCAGACCACCCCGTTCGCTCGCGCCGCCGGGGCGATCGCGGCCGGTGCCATCGACGTCGCGGTCGTGTGCGGCGCCGAGGCCAAGTTCCGTAGCCTGCAGGCCGCGATCGCAGGCGAGGAGGAAACGGTCACCGACCCGACCGCCGAGGTCGCGCCCGATCAGCACTGGCAGCCCAGCGGTGACATCGTGCATCGTCTCGAAGTCGAGAAGCGTCTGGTCGCTCCGGTGCAGCAGTACGCGATGATCGAGAACGCCTTTCGGGCCCGCCACGGGCAGAGCATCGCCGACCATCGGGCCGAGATCGGCGCACTCTGGACCGAGTTCAATCGGGTGGCGCAGTCCAACGAAGCGGCCTGGTTCGGCGAGCCCCGTTCCGCGGCGTTCCTGACCGATCCGTCACCGGACAACCGCATGCTGGCCTTCCCGTACAACAAGTGGCACACCTCACAATGGAACGTGAACCAGGGCGCCGCCTTCGTGCTGTGTTCGGCCGAGGCGGCGCGGGCCCATGGGGTCGCTCCGGATCGGTGGATCTTCCCGTGGTCGGTTGCCGAATCGAACCACTTGCGGCCGCTCATTCAGCGTCCCGACGTGTGGGCCAGCCCCGGGTTCGAAGCCGCGCTCGACGCCGTCCTCGAACACGCCGGATGCGAAGCCGACGCACTCGGTCCGCTCGAGCTCTACAGCTGCTTCCCGATCGCGGTGCGGGTGCAGGCCGACCACCTCGGGCTCGGCCCCGATCGGTTGACCTGCACCGGCGGGATGGCATTCGCGGGCGGCCCACTGAACAACTTCGTGCTCCAGGGTTTGGCCGCGGTCGTGGCGCGGCTGCGGGCGGGGCCCGGTGGCCCCGGTTTGGTCACTGCGGTGAGCGGCCTGCTGACCAAGCAAGGTGCTGCGGTCTTCTCGGCCGAACCTCCGCCACGTCCGTTCGAGTCGATCGAAGTCGGGCCGCCGAGCGCGCCGGCGGTTGCGATCGACGCCGACCGCACCGGCCCGGGCCAGGTTGTCAGCTACACCGTGCGCGGCGACCGCGACGGACCGGTCGATGCCGTCGTGCTGGTGCAGTTCGCCGACGGGGTTCGGACCCTGGCCACCCAGACCCCGCCCGACGTGGCGGCGTGGACCAGCGGCGAGCCGATCGGACGACGAGTTGAAGTGACTGATGGTGGTGTCATCGCCACGGTGTGAGATGTTTTGCAGAACGGAAAGAATTCTTTCCGAGTGAGCGGCCTTGGGGTACGGTGCCACTAGCCCCGGTTTGCCTCGGGCGCAGTGCCGGGCCACGACTTGTCTGCGGGAGGACAACGGTGACTGAAGCCGAGCAAGCGGCGCCGCGGCGGATGCCGTCGAGCAAGCGTGGACGACGCACGCGTGCCAACCTCATCGATTCCGGTCGCATCGCCATCGTCGAAGATGGCGTCGAGTCCCTGCGGGTCGACGATGTCGTCAGTCGGGCCGGCGCATCCCACGGCACCTTCTACCTGTACTTCGCCAACGTCGGTGAGCTCGTTGCGGCCGTGGTCGACGCGTGTGACGAGGAGTTCCTGCGCCTGTTCTCGCCGGTGTCGATCAATGTGTCGATGCTGCCGAGCGCGATCGACGCGTTGGTGGCCGGCAGTGCCGACCTGCACCGGCGGTACGGGGCGGTCGCCAGCCTCTGGTTCGACCACGCATCGGCCACGGACCGGCTCGCCCGCGTGCACGCCATCGTGTGTCCGCCGCGGCCCTACGTCGACAGCGAGGGCCCACCGCCGACGGTCGAGCCCGACGCATCGGCGCGCGCCCTGGCGGTGCTCGCCCTGCTCGATCGCCTGGCGGCGGATCGCAGCGCCGAAGCGGTGGGTCGCGAGCCGGCCGAGCTGGCCGAGCAGGTCGCCGTCCTGCTGAGCAGCTTGTTCGGCGATCCGCAACCGAAGGCTTCGGACTAGCGCGATCCGCTCAGCCTTCGGCGTCGCGTGCGGCCAGCTGTTCCTCGATCTTCGCCTCGATCTCGGCGGTGACGCCGAAGCTGCCCCGGCTGGTATCGGTTCCCTTGAGCACGTCGAGGGGATCGCGAAGGTCGTCGACGTAGCCGAGCGCATAGGCGCCGGGCGCGTAGCCCATCACGCGGAGAAGATCATCGTCGAGTTCGCGAGCGATGTCGGCCGGCACGGAGAGATACTGGTTCTCCTCCTGTCGCAACCAGGCGACCGCGTAGGTGATGTTGCCACCGACTCGGACGTGATCGGATCGGTTGGGTCCGCCCCCGTGGTAGAGCTTGCCGGTATACAGCAGCACCGAACCCTTGGTCATCTCGGCCGGTTCGGATTGGTCGAGGTCGAACGTCAAGCCGTCGGGTTCGGCCGTGCTGCCGACGATGACCCGCGTGGCGCCGTTGGTTTCGGTGAAATCGGTGACGGCCCACATGGTGTTGCACTGCACGTCGTAGTCCGCCGGAAAGGGGAAGAAGTCGAACGCCCATTGATCGCGGTGGATCGGCTGGAACGGCTCGTCCGGACCGATGGCGATGGTCTGGGTGAGATGGAGGTGGTGGTTCGTGGCATGACCGAGGAACGAACCGACGACACCGGTGACCGTCGGGTGCATCACCAGTTCGCGAGCGGTCGCCGACCGGGCGATCAGCCCGCCGGTGCGTTTGGTGCGACGTCCGCTGAAGGTGTCACCGCCGGGAGCGGTGCCGTCGATGTAGGGCTGCATCTCGGCGCGGAAGCGGTCCATGACCTCCGGGGTGACCAGGTTGTCGAGCACCACACACCCGTCGCGCCGCAACACTGACACGATCTCGTCGGTCGCGGCGTCGGCCGGCAGGTGCTCGACGGTCATGAGCCGTCTTCGGCCGGGGCTTCTTCGGCGGGCGCGTCTTCGGCTTTGGCTTCTTCGGCGGGCGCGTCTTCGGTCTTGACG
>JABDJW010000342.1 GCA_013002375.1 Acidimicrobiales bacterium
GCCGAACCGGGCTGCGCTCGAAGCCGCGTTCGCCGAGGTCGACGCCCGGTTCGGCGACGACGTTCCCCGGCCCGAGCACTGGGGCGGCTGGCGAATCGAGCCCGAGGCCATGGAGTTCTGGCAGGGCCGGCTCAACCGCATGCACGATCGCATCCGCTACCGCAGCAACGCCGATGGGTGGATCAAGGAGCGCCTCGCGCCCTGAACAACCCCTCCCCGAACTGGTCCTGATCGTCAGCTCCCCGCTCTGAAAACCCGGACCAGTTCATGAGGTGGGATCAGCGCCAGGTGTGAATGGCCCAGACCAGGCTGTCGATCAGGGCCTCGGTGTCGAGGGCGCGGCCCACATCAGCCCAATCGGACCACCCCCGCTCTTCCCAGTTCCAGCGGATGGTCGGCGGTAGCTCGATCTGCAGACCACCGCCCGCGGCCAGGTTCACCGGGTTCCGCGGATGCTGGCCCCGGAGCCCCCGAGGGATCGCCTCGAGATCGTCGACGACGTCATAGCCGGGAAGATCCTCCCGAAACCGCGCCGCCACGTGGGCGGCCAGCGATCGATTGCGCCCGCCGAGCAGGATCGACCAGCGCCGATCCTCCCGGCCGTAGCCGTGCAGGGTCACCACGGTCTCGACATGAGCCATGAACGTCGTCAGCGCGCCCGATTGGGCCGGATCGACCTCGGTCGACGGCAGGTGCGGCACCTTCTCCACCTCGGGCTCGACCTCGGGATGCCACACCTCGTAGTAGGACGAGCCGGTTCGTTCGGCGACCTCGGCCCCGACGACATCGGTCGCCTTCTCCAACGCGCCGCCATGGAAGGCCATCAACCCGAAGCGCGACCGCAACTCGACCCGCTCGCGCAGGCCGGGTTGGGTCAACAGATCGGCGAACCGTCCGCTCGACGATTGGGGCGAGCTCATGCCCGCACCGTACCGAGCCGGCTACGAACCGACCGGATCGAGCGGCTCGGGTTCGGTGACATCCGATTCCGGTGCGCTCGATTCGGTCGCAGCGGTTCCGGCGGGATTTGCCCCGTCGCCGGCCGGGCCAGCAGCGACAGCCGCAGCAGCCCGGCGGTCTTTCGACCACATCCACGCCTTGGCCAGCCCGAGCGCGGCCGCGACGGCCAGGACGAAGATGCCCAGATGCTCGGCCAGCTGCCGGGCGCCGGACTTTTCGGGATCGGAGCCGTAGTCGTTGATCAAGGTGTTGATCGAGTTCTGGAAGTCGGCGCCACCGTCGAGAATGGCATCGGGGATCGGCCGATCGTCGAACCAGGGCGAGATCTCGAACCAGCCGAACACGATCATGTAGACGCCGACGACCACCAGGAGCACACCCGACACCCGGTTGACATAGGGCAGCACCCGGCGCATGTACCTCACAACCCCCTGCCGGGCTGCGGCCACCGACAGGGTCAGGAACATCACGATCGCGCCCATGCCCAGCCCATAGCTGAGGAACGACTGCATCTTGCCGCCGAAGGTGTCGGCGGTGGTCGAGTTGCTGGTGGCGATCAGGAATGGACCGAAGGTGCAGCCGAGCGACACCACCGCATAGGAGACGCCGAACAGGAACACCGAGCGCAGGTCGCGGGTCTTGCCGCCCTTGTTCATCTTGGGCAGCTTGAGGTTGATGTCCATGCCGCCGGCCATGGCGATGCCCAACGGGATCATCAGGATGCCGAAGGCGACCGTGACATAGCCGGTCTTGGACAGCACGGACTGCTGGCTCAGCAAGCCCGAGGTCAGCACACCGATCAACCCGAAGACGGCGACGAAGGACGCGGTGATCACCAACCCGATCGTCAGGCCGCGGATCGTGCCGTCGACGAAGTTGGGTTGCTCATCCTTCTTCTCGTTGAACCCGAGGAAGTAGGTGAGGTACGTCGGCAGGAGCGCGAACCCACACGGGTTGAACGCGGCGAGCAAACCCGCGCCGAACGCGATGGGGACGAGCTCAAACATCAGAGAAGCAGCTCCTGGATCTTGTTCTTGAGGGAACCGGAATCGAGGGCACCCGTCCACGACTGGGCGACGGTGCCGTCCGGATGCAGGAACACCGTGGTGGGCATGCCGAACGCTTCGTAGTGTACGAAGTACTGACCGTCGGGATCCATACCCACCGGGTAGGTCACGCCGGTCTCGAGCACCCGGGCGAAGGCATCCTCGGGCCGGTCGCCGTCGGTCGCCAAGCCCACGAACTGGACGTCAGCGGCCAACTCGTTGGCCACCTCCTCGAAGTCGGGCATCTCTCGAATGCAGGCCACGCAGGTGCTGGCGAAGAAGTTGAGCACCACCGGCTTGCCGTTGCCGACAGCGGCGAGCGTGGTGAGCTCGCCGTCGAAGGTGGAGTACTCGAAGGTGAAGGGATCGGCGCCGTCGAGCTGCCCGGTCGCCGCGATCGCGATCGTCTCCCCGCCCGGCAGGGTGATCCGAGCCGGGCCGGCACCGGGTTCGAGCGCGATCGAGTCGGCACCATCGGACGAACACGCCGCGGCCAGCATGGACAGGCCGATGAGCACACCAAACACGCCGCGGTACCCGCGGCGGCGATCTGGTTGGTGGTGGAGTGCTGTCATGGTGCTCTCGAAACCCTCGGGACGTATCCATCATTCCCGACTACGACGCAGAACGTCACCGCAGGCGCTTTCGTTCCAGCCACTCGGGGTCTGACCCCAATTGCCGTTTTGGGGTCTGACCCCTTTTTGCCAAAAGGGGTCAGACCCCGATCGGCTCCGATCGGTTGCCTCGCAGCGTCGCCGCCGGGCCGGCCCCTGCCAGCACCACGTTGGCAGGGACCGGCGCATCTTGCTTCGGCGGCTGACCGGCCGGGGGCTCGACGTTGTCGTCACCCCCGACCGTTGTTGTCGGCCGCAAAGCTCACGCCGTTCGCCGCCGGGCAAGTCCGGCTCGTCAGGCCGAAGCCAGCTCCCGCAGGTGCACGGGAATCGGCACAACCGGCAGCTGATCGCCAGGGCGAGCGTTCTTGGGCGGACGGCCCCGACGCCGCTTGGTGGCGAGCATCTTGCCGTTCAAGAACAGCTGCCCACCCCACACGCCGAAGGGCTCACGCCGCAGCAACGCACCCTCGAGGCACGGCGCCAGCACCGGGCAACCGGCGCAGATCGCCTTGGCCTGGGCGATCTCACCCAGGTCCTCGGAGAAGAACACGTCGGTCGGGGTGCCCTCGACGCGGCAGGCAGCGTGGGTCTCCCAATCGGCGTTCGCACCGGCAGCCGCAAGGGCGGCAGCAATGCTGATGTTGTCTTCGTTGATCTGCGGGACAGCCATATCGCCATCTCCCTTGGTTGTTGGTGTGTTGCTTGCGCTCTTGGTGTCGTAGGTGTCGAGTTCGTGCTGCTGTGTCATGTCTGGTCCCCCGGTGCCGTTTCCCGGTGTTGCGTTCGAGCCGGTGTCGTTCGAGCCGGTGTCGAAAATGAAGAAAGCCGCCGAATTTGCTTCGGCGGCTGGGAAACGTTTCGGTTCGTTGCGAGGTGTCTCGCTACGTACGTTTCCTTCGCCGCTTCTCGGTGATCTCGGTGGTGAAGCCGAGGTACCCAAAGCCCTGCCACGAATTGCCGGTGACGCGGTGGGCGTGAGGATGGGTATCGAACACCGGTCGATAGGCGCGCGCTGAGGCGGTGTTCGTGCACATCAGGTTTTGCGTTGCACTTGCCACTGGCTTGCCTGTCGGTCGGATGCGGCCCAGGAGGGACCGCCGGCACCTTGCCGTCCGTCCATTGATGCACGACGACGAGAACCCGTCAATCGAATAACGAGGAATTCCGCCCGTTGAGCCCGGAATCCCCGCGGAAAGCGTTGCGTTTTCAAGCCAGAATCGGTTCGCAAAAGATGTCGTGGCAGACTGACCCACCATGACCGAACCCGTCGCCGCGGATCTGCTCCCCCACCGCACCGGCCGTTGCCTGACCGCCGTGCGCCCGATTCGCATCACCGATGTCGACCCTCGCGGCCGCCTCCGACTCGATGCCATCGCCCGCTACCTCCAAGACATCGCCAACGACGATTCGATGGACGCCGGCTTCACCGATGAGGCGGCGATGGCATGGGTGGTGCGACGTACCGTCATCGTCCAGTTGGCGCCTGGTCATCGCCGCGAGACCGTGACCGCCGCGACCTGGTGTGGTGGGCTCGGCCGCCGGTGGGCCGATCGCCGCACAACGCTCCGGGGCGATCGGGGCCAGCACATCGAAGCCTCCTCGATCTGGGTGCACGTCGATCCTGCGACCGGCACGCCGGCCCGTTTTCCCGAGGCGTTCCTCGAGCTCTACGCCGAATCGGCCGAAGGCCGAAAGGTGTCGTCCAAACTGGTGCACCCTACGGCGCCCGACCCGACAACCGGTGGTATCACCGAACACCGTTGGGCGATTCGGCGCACCGACCTCGACCCGTGGAACCACGTCAACAACGCGGCCACGTGGGCGATCGTCGAAGAACACGCCCGCCCGCAGCTCCGGGCGACCGGCTTCCGAGCCGAGCTCGAGTACCGCAACGCGCTCAACGGCCCCGACGATGCCACCGTCACCGTGCAGTCATCGGCAGACGCCAACCGGCTGTGGATCAACGACGCGGCCGGCGAGTTGGTCGCGACCGCCCTGGTCTCGGTGACGACGCCGTAAGGGGTCCGCTGACCTACAGGAACTCGTAGGTGCGCATGCCGTGGTCGTCGACGTCGGCGCCGACCTCTCCCAACACCAGCAAGTGTTCGAGGTGCGCGTACGTCTCGCTGGCCGCCATCGATCCCCACGAGCGTTCCTTGAACAGCACCTTCATGAAGTCGTCGACGGTGCCGGTGGGAAAATCGTCGGCGGCATCGCGAATGACGTCAAGCCGTTCGAGGTGGTGCGCGATGATGGCATCGGCCCGTCCGCCGAGATCGGCGAACGGTTGACCGTGCGCCGGCAGCACGACCTCGACCGAGTCGAGCGTGTGCATGCGGCGCAGCGACTCGAAGAACTGAGCCAACGGATCGGGCGCATCGACCATGCCGCTGATGTGGGGCGTGATGGTCGGAAGTACGTGATCGCCGCTGAGCAGCACGCCCTCGGTGGGGTCGTACAGGCACAGGTGGTCGCCGGTGTGGCCCGGCGTGTGCACGGCAACCCACTCGCGGCGGGCGAACATCACGACATCCTCGTCGTCGACGGTGCGCGACGGCTCGGGCAGCGCGAAGAGCCGACGCCGCTGCGGGGCTTGATCGATGAAGCGCCGCAACTCCGAGACCGGTGGCGGTTCGACCACGCCGCCCCATGGCGTCGGGCGGGTCCAGCGGGACCGCATGCGTTCGAGATCTTCGTCGGACGCAAGGGCGAGGTCTTCGCTGTCTTCGGACTGTTCGGCTTCGCGCCGATCGAAGAGACTACGGAAGTCCTGATGGGTCAAGACTTCGCAGTTCGAGACCTGGCGCAACCGGTAGACCCCGCCGAAGTGATCCGGGTGCGAGTGGGTGACGATCGCGGTGTGGACCCGCTCGATCGGAATCCCGGCCGCATCGAGTCGGGTCACCAGGTGATGGAACGACTCTTCGTTGGCCAGGCCCGGGTCGACCAACGCGAAGCCGTTGCCGTCCTCGAGGGCGTAGCAATTGACGTGACCGAGGCCCGGCATGCTGATCGGCAACTGCAGCCGCAGGATGCCCGGCGCGACCTCGGCGATGTCGCCGGACGCCGGTTCTTGCTCCTGCTTGGTGTACTGGCTCATCTGGCCGCGATCACTGACCCTCGCCCGATGCGGTACCGTCGGTCGGGATCTTGTCGAACAATGCCGCCCGGTAGTAGCGCAGCTCGTCCAGGCTCTCGACGATGTCATCGAGCGCTCGATGGCCACCGGACTTGCGCGGCGCCTTGGCTGCGACCTTCGGATGCCACCGAGCGCTGAGTTCCTTGATCGTCGACACGTCGACCGAGCGATAGTGCAGGAACTCTTCGACCTCGTTCATCTGGGCGGCCAGGAAGCGGCGATCGGTTCCGATCGTGTTGCCGCACAGCGGCACCGTCTTCGGCTCGGCAATGTGTTGCTGCAAGAAGTCGAGCGTTGCCTTGGTGGCATCGGCCACGGTGATGGTGGACGCTTCGATCTGGGGCAGCAGCCCCGATCGGGTGTGCATGTCGCGCACGAAGGGATCCATCTGGGCCATGACCTCGGCGGGGTGGCCGATGACGAGATCGGGCCCCTCGGCGATGATCTCGAGGTCGTCGTCGGTGATGAGGGTGGCAATCTCGACGATCACGTGCTGGACCGGGTCGAGGCCGGTCATTTCGAGGTCCATCCAGGCGAGCATCTTGCCGATGGTAACGCCACCGGCCCCGGTAGGGTCACCTCGTGCTGGACATCCCACTCCAACAACTCGACGCTGACCTCCCGTTGCCGCGCTACGCGACCGACGGCGATGCCGGCGCCGATCTGTTCGCCGCCGAGAACGTGACCCTGGCCCCGGGCGGGGGTCGGGCCCTCGTCGGCACCGGTGCTGCGATCGCCATCCCCGATGGTTACGCGGGGTTCGTGCAGCCCCGCAGTGGCTTGGCCAACAAGCACGGTGTCACCTGTCTCAACACGCCGGGACTGATCGATTCCGGGTACCGGGGCGAACTCAAGGTGCTGTTGGTCAAC
This sequence comes from Acidimicrobiales bacterium, assembly GCA_013002375.1. Taxonomy (GTDB): domain Bacteria; phylum Actinomycetota; class Acidimicrobiia; order Acidimicrobiales; family SHLQ01; genus JABDJW01. The sequence goes on from JABDJW010000342.1 coordinate 6,633, forward strand.
ACCGATCCCACCGAAGCGTTCGAGGTGGTCCGAGGTGAACGCATCGCCCAGTTGGTGATTCAGCGGGTCGAGCATTGTCGGTTCGTTCCCACCGAGGAACTGCCGTCGTCGGAGCGCGGCGAAGGCGGTTTCGGCAGTACCGGCCGGGCCTGAAGCGGAACGCTCAGGCTCGCTCGAGCACCAGGTGGACGCAGCGTTCTGCGGCGTCGAGCTGGAACTCGGCCAACAGCTCACCGGCCAAGGTGATGAACCGATCGATCGCTTCCTGGTCGAAGAAATGCGCAGGTTCGGGCGTCTCCGCCGCCAGCGTGGTCATGCCGTCGATCACCATCCGACCATCGTCGATCCGGTACTCGATGGTGATCGTGCCCGGCCGGTGCTGATGACCCATCAAGAGGATCACGGCCTCGTCGATGGCGAGCCGGAGATCCTGCACCTGACGCTGCCCGAACCCCCACCGGAAGGCCAAGGATGCGGCGCCGACCCGCGCGATACGGGCATAACCGGTCGTGGCCGGCACGGTGAGGCGGATGACGTCTCTCTCGCGGTCTGGTTTCTCGCGGTCTGGTTTCTCGCGAGCTGGACCCGGCGACCCGGGCACGACGTGATCCGACACGCTCTGATGATGACACGTCGATCAGATCTCCGACGTGACCGCGCTCGGATCGGCATCGATGCGTTCACCCAGGTACGACGGGTGCCGCAATCGGCCGATTGGGCTCCACTCCGCATACGCGACCTCGACCACCATCACGGGGTCGACGAAGGTGGCGCCGACCAGGTCGGCACGAGGAAGTTCCTCGGCAAAAGGACTGGTCACGCGCTCGTGGGGCTGCAGACGATCGAGCAGGCGGCGTAGCTCCGCCTGACTGAAGCCGCTGCCCACCCGGCCGGCGTAGCGCAAACCACCGCGATCGTCGTAGTAGCCCACCAGCAACGAACCGAGGCGGCCTCGGCGTTGACCCTCGCCGGCTGCCCACCCACCGACCACGAACTCCTGGTGGCGACGGATCTTGACCTTCCGCCACGCCGACGACCGGCTGCCCGGGCGGTACAACGAGTCGAGCTTCTTCGACACGACCCCTTCGAGGTCCTGCTCGTCGGCCAGGGCCAACAGCGGGGCGCCGTCGTCGTGGGCGGTGGTGACCCGCCAGGCCGGGCCATCCTCGACCAACGCCTCGAGGGTGCGGCGCCGATCGGCCAGAGGCAGGCCCATCAGGTCGTGGCCGTCGAAGTACAGCAGATCGAAGATCTGCAACGCAGCCGGGATCACGACCGAGCGTCGCTGGGCTTCGACGGGATCGCTGATGTGCATCCGCTGTTGCAGCACCGCAAAATCGGGTCGGCCGGTTTCGTCGAGGGCGACCGCCTCGCCGTCGAGCACGATGTCGCGCCCGCCAAAGGCATCGGCGAGCCCGGCCAGCTCCGGGAAACGCACCGTGACATCGAGCTGATTCGAGGAACGCAGCGTGAGCTCGCCGTCGTGGATGTGCACGAGTAGACGCATGCCATCCCACTTGAGCTCGTGCTGCCATCCCGGACCGGTGGGGAGCTCACCGTTCGTGGCCTTCATCGGGGCGATCAGATGGGGAAACGAGGACTGCGGCATCGTGCCTCCGACGGTACAGACTGGAGGGGTGACCATTCTGATCGACGCGCCCCGGTGGTGGTGGCGCGACGAACGCTGGGCCCACCTGGCGTCGGATGCATCGGCCGACGAACTGCATGCGTTCGCCAACCAGGTGGGGCTGCGGCGGTTGGCCTTCCAGGGCGATCACTACGACATCCCCAGCCCGCTGGTCGCCACGGCCATCGGTGCCGGCGCCCAGGTGGTCGACAGCCGCGAGCTGGTGCGTCGGCTCCGCGAGAGTGGCCTGCGGCATCGGGCCAAGATGGGCTGGTCGACCGTGATCAACGCCCGCTATTCGGACCGGGCCGAAGCCGCGGCGGCTCTGGACCAGGTCGACGCTCGATTCGGCCAGGACTGGAGCCCCACGCTGCGTCCTTTGCTGAGCGCAACCACCCATCTCATCGTGCTGGAGCGGGCGGCCGAATTCGGCGTCGGCGTGGCCGGGTACCGCGTTGCGACCCACTCAGAGACGCAACTCGACGGTGTCTCGCCGTGGTTCCAGCCCGCGTCGTCCGTGCCGGCCATCGACTGGATCGTGCCCCGCTAGCCGCACCAGGGCATCGGTAGACTGCCCCGGATGCCCCTGTCGCGCTTGGTGCCAACCCGCCCGGTTGTCGCGGTTGCCGTGCTGGTGCTGGGCGGCGCGTGTAGCAGCGAGCCGGCGAACCCGACGCTGTCCTCGACGACGACGGCGTTGGCCGGCCCGTCCACCGCGACCGATCCGAAGATCAACGCCACCGTGACGTTCGCGAACGAGGTCTACGAGTTCACCGCCGAGTGTTACCTGCCCGGCGATGGCAACGTCGATGTCGCCGGCTCCGGCTTCGACCAGACCGGCCAACCGACCGAGTTGTTGATCCGCCGCGCTCCGGCTCGGCCCTATGTCGGTATTCGGGCCGGCGGTTCGTTGCTCGAGCCGGCGCTCGACGCGGAGCTGATCTTCACCATCGAGGCCGGGATCGTCCAAGCCGAGGCGGTCGAATTCGTCCGCGATCTCGATCTCAATTCCGGCGAGGGAACACCGGTCGGACCGGCCACCATCGCCGTCACCTGCACGACCTACACCGACGGCTCCCCCTAGGCCGCGGCGCCGCGGTCAGGGGCAGGCGACGGGGTTGGTGATCAGGGGGAGGCGGCCGGCGCGAAGCGTGGTCACCGCCTGGCCGTCGGTTTCGAACACCACCCGAAAGGCGGCATCGGTCTCGTCGCGGGGCACGAAGACCAGCTCGGTGGCCCCCAGTTTGGTCGGGTGCGCTCGTTCCTCGAGCTGGGCGCCGAACAGCTCCCGCACCCGGTCTGCCGCGGTTCCGATGCCGACAC
>JABDJW010000362.1 GCA_013002375.1 Acidimicrobiales bacterium
CGGTCGCTGCCGGGCCGGCGAGCTCAGGCGAACTTCTGCAGATCGCGACCGCGGTATTCGGCGTGGTCCTCGGGCGTGCCCTGGTAGGCCGCCGGGTCGGCCCGATAGTCGAAGAGGAACGCTTCGAGCACTTCGGCGGAGCGTTCCCAGTTGAAGAGCTTCACCAGCTCGTTGCCGGCCCGGGCCAGCCGAAGCCGGCGAGGTTCGTCGTCGAGGAGGGCCTCGATGTGGGCGGCCAAGGCACCGGCATCTTCGGGTGGGCCGACCAGTGCGGTTTCATCGTGGTGGGCGTAGTCGCGTGAACCGCCGTTGTCGGTCGTGACCAAGGCCGCGCCACCGGCCATGGCCTCCACGGCCGGAAACCCGAAGCCCTCGACCACGCTGGGGCACAGGTAGATGCTGATCTGGTTGTAGAAGCCGTCGACCAGATCGGCGACCGGAGGGTCTTCGTGGTGCGTGACCCAATCGGGAAAGTCCTCGGGCAAGGGCTTGGCGCCAAAGGTCGACACCGCGAGATCGGGTCGTCGCGCTCGAAGGAGTTCGATGACCTCGACCGCGGTCGCGACGCCCTTCTGGGGGTGTTCGGAATACAGGAAGCCGAGATGGGGTCGACGACCCTCGATCGGTCGCGTGAGGCGGTACAGGTCGTGGCGCAAACCGAGCGGTATGTGCACGAGCTGGTTGGCCGGTACCCCGAGCTCGAGCCCGATGTCGACCAGCCACCGGGCCACGCAGAGTTTGGGGCACGGGGCCTCGTACGCGTTGATTTCGAGCTCTTCGCCCATCATTCTCCAGCCCTGGATCAGCTTGATCGGGAGCCCGAGTCGCTCGGGTGTTTCCGCATCGGGGAAGTAGCCGAAGAAGATGTCGGCGTCGGGCACGGTCTCGAGCAACGGTCGATGGTCGTGGGGTCCGGGGAAGAAATGCTCGACCTCGGGCTCGAAGGTGAACCAGGTGATGTCGTCGAGCGACGAGAAGCAGTAGCCGAACAACTCGTGATGGTGGAGGTGGGCTCGATGCCCGCGCCGGGCCATGGCGTTGGCGAATTCGTAGATCATGGTGACGCCGCCGATGGGAACCCGGGTGCTCGGAACCGGCAGGGTCAGGGTGAGCGGATCCGGCCCGGCAGGGGTCGGAGACTCGGCGGCAGGCATCACTCCACGATACGACAGGTCGGTCGGTTGCGCGATGGCGAGCGATTCGGCGAACGGCCGGATTCGGCGGTACAACTGGAACGATCGAAAACTCATCGGCCGAGTGGCCGACAACCGGGTTGGGACGACTGCTTACGTGGGCACGCACATCGCACAATTGCCGTGGGATTCCGAGTTCTTCGGCGTGTCGATCGGCAAGGTCGAACTCGATGGGGCGACCCCCGAGATCCTGGCCGAGATCGAAACCGAGGCCCGCGACCTCGGCATCGAATGCCTGTACGGCAACGTGGCCGAGCATGGGCGGAACCACACCCCCCATCTGGTGCAGCAGCACGGCTACCGGCTGATCGAAGTCGGCCAGCTGCTCGATCGGCCGCCCGGTCCCTATGACGGGCCGCCAACCGAATCCAGTGTGCGAGCCGCCACGCCCGACGATCTCGAGGCGCTCGCCCCATCGATCGATCGCCTGGCCCCCTGGAGCCGGTTCGCGGCCGACCCGCGTTTCGGGCCCGAAGCCGCCCGGCGCATGCATCAGGCCTGGGTCGACCGGGCCGCCCGCGAACCCGACAAGCGGCTGCTGCTGATCGCCGAAGACGAATCCGGCGTGACCGGACTCTCGACCAACGTGTTCGAAGCCGACGGGCCCGATGACATCGGTGAGGGCCGCGGTCATCACCGGGTCGATCTGATGGGCGTGATCAAGTCGGGTGCCGGCGTGTCGCAAGCCTTGATGCGCGGACTGTTCGAGTGGGCTGACTACGGCCCGACCCAGGCGGGGCCGTGCGCGGCCCGCAACATCGCGGTGCTGCGGTTCTGCGAGGGGTGCGGTTTCAGCGTCTGCCACGTGGTGTATCAATTCCACTTGTGGCTCGATGAAAGGCCGCTGACGGCATGACCGAACGATCGACCAACAGCATTCCGCAATCGATACCTGGCTCCGACGCCGAGGGGCTGACCATCCCGTTCAACCGGCCCAGCCTCGAGGGTCACGAGATGGAGTACATGCGCCAAGCGGTGGAGCAGGGTCACACGTCGGCTGACGGTCCGTTCTCGAAACAGGCGGCTGAAATCCTCCGGGAAGCGGGCGGCGCCGAGGAAGTCCTGCTC
>JABDJW010000380.1 GCA_013002375.1 Acidimicrobiales bacterium
TTTCGGCCTTCCTGGTGGCGCCATCTTGCCGGTGTATGACCCCATTATCGAGTCCTCGATCCGCCACGTGCTCGTGCGCCACGAACAAGGTGCCGGCCACATGGCCGAAGGCTACGCCCATGCCACCGGGCGGCCGGGCGTCGTCCTGGTCACCAGCGGCCCGGCCGCGACCAATGTGGTCACGCCGTTGCTCGACGCCTACATGGATTCCGTGCCCCTGGTCTGCATCACCGGCCAGGTGCCCTACGGAGCCATCGGTACCGACGCCTTCCAGGAGGCCGACACCACCGGCATCACCATGTCGGTGACCAAGCACAACTTCCTGGTGACCAGGGCCGCCGACATCCCCCAGACCATCCACGAGGCCTTCCACATCGCCACGACCGGCCGGCCCGGCCCGGTGCTGGTCGACATCCCCAAGGACATCGTCAACCCCGCCGACCCCGACGCCTGGTTCGAGTGGACCGATCCGGTTGCGGCGGAGCTTCCGGGGTACAACCCGATTCTCGACCCCGCCCCCGAGTCCATCGCCGCGGCGGTCGAACTCATCGCCGAGGCACAGCAGCCGGTGTTCTACATCGGCGGCGGGGTGCTCAAGGCCCGGGCGGCCGAGCAGCTGGCCGCACTGGTCGAACTCACCGGTATCCCGGTCGTCACCACCCTCATGGCTCGGGGCGCGTTCCCCGACGATCACCCGCTGAACCTGGGTATGCCCGGGATGCACGGCACCTACACCGCAGTGCAGGCCATGCAACACGCCGACTTGCTGATCGCGCTCGGCGCCCGCTTCGACGACCGGGTCACCGGCAAGCTCGATGCCTTTGCCCCGAACGCCAAGATCATCCACGCCGACATCGATCCCGCCGAGCTCAACAAGATCCGCCGGGCGAACGTCGGCATCCAAGGCGACTGCAAGCTCACCATCGAAGCCCTGCACGTCGGCATCGAAGCAGCCGGCGGTGCCGATTCCCAACCCGATCGCAGCGCTTGGAAGTCGCAGCTCAGCGGTTGGCAGGAGCGCTTCCCCCTGGTCTACGAACAAGAGGGCAGCGGGGGTCCGCTCAAGCCGCAGTACGTGCTCGAGAAGCTGCGCGATCACAGCCCCGAGGACACCATCGTGGCCAGCGGCGTGGGCCAGCATCAGATGTGGGCGTCGCAGTTCTGGACCTTCCGCCACCCCTATACGTGGATCAACAGCGGCGGTCTGGGCACCATGGGCTTCTCGATTCCCGCGGCCATCGGCGCCAAGACCGGGATGCCCGATCGCACCGTATGGGCCGTCGATGGCGACGGCTGCTTCCAGATGACGGCCCAAGAGTTGGTCACCGCTGCGGCAGAGCACATCCCCATCAAGGTTGCGTTGCTGAACAACGGCTACCTCGGCATGGTCCGGCAGTGGCAGGAGATGTTCTACGACGAGCGCTACTCGGAGGTCTACCTCGATCAAGCGCTGCCCGACTACGTCAAATGGGCCGAAGCGATGGGTTGCGTCGCCATCCGGGTTGAATCGGCCGAAGAGGTCGAACCGGCCATCCGCAAAGCAAACGAAGTCAACGACCGGCCCGTCGTGGTCGAATTCCGTGTCGATCCCGCCGAGAAGGTGTTCCCGATGGTGGCCGCCGGCCAATCCAACAGCGACATCATGGTCGACCCATCCCAGGAGGATCAGCCGCGATGACCACCCCCACCAAGAACGGGCGTATTCACACCATCGTCGTCAAGGTCGAGAACAAGGCCGGCGTGTTGGCCCGGGTCGCCAGCCTGTTCGCCCGCCGCGGCTTCAACATCGAATCGCTGGCGGTGGCTCCGACCGCACAGGATGGCTTCAGCCGGATCACCTTCACCGTCGATGTCGACACTGCACCGCTCGAACAGATCGTGAAGCAGCTCGACAAACTGATCAACGTGGTCGACATCACCGAACTCGGCCCCGACGAATCGGTCAGCCGCGAGCTCATGATGGTCACGGTGCGAAGCACGCCGGAGACCCGCGACGACATCATGGCCGTGCTCAACAGCGTCGACGCCGTGATCCTGCACGATGACGGCGCCCACCTCATGGTCTCGATGGGCGGGTTTCCCGACGACATCGACCAGCTCGAATCGAAGCTGGAGCCGTTCGGCATTCTCGAACTGCAACGCACCGGTCGAGTCGCCCTGCGACTCATCGACGACTGACAACGACGCATCTACCCCCGACCGAACAAAGAGCGAACAACAGAAAGGCGCCCCTGTGGCCAACATCTACTACGAAGCCGACACCGACCGAGCGCACATCGCCGATCGCAAGGTCGCGATCTTGGGCTATGGCTCGCAGGGTCACGCCCACGCGTTGAACCTGAAGGAGTCCGGCATCGATGTACGAGTGGGGCTTCGTGAAGGGTCGGGCTCGCGGGCCAAGGCCGCCGATGCCGGCTTGGCCGTCGCCAGTGTCGGCGACGCTTGTGCCGAAGCCGACGTGATCATGATCTTGCTGCCCGACACCGAGCAGGCCGCTATCTACGAGGCCGACATCGCGCCGAACCTCTCGCCGGGCGACGCGCTGCTCTTTGCCCACGGGTTCAACATCCGGTTCGACCTGATCAAGCCGCCCGCTGACGTCGACGTGGCCATGGTGGCCCCGAAGGGCCCTGGCCACCTCGTGCGCCGCACCTACACCGAGGGTGGCGGCGTGCCGTGCCTCATCGCGGTCGAACAAGACGCCACCGGCAATGCCAAGAACCTGGCGCTCGCCTACGCGGCGGCCATCGGCGGCGCCCGGGCCGGCATCATCGAAACGACGTTCACCGAAGAGTGCGAGACCGATCTGTTCGGTGAACAGGTCGTTCTCTGTGGCGGCACCACCGAACTGGTGCGCAGCGGCTTCGACACGTTGGTCGAGGCGGGCTACCAGCCCGAAGTCGCCTACTTCGAATGTCTGCACGAGCTCAAGCTGATCGTCGATCTGATGTACGAAGAGGGCATCGCCGGCATGCGCTATTCGGTCAGCGACACCGCCGAATACGGCGACCTCACCCGTGGACCGCGGATCATCGATGACGGAACCCGGGAGCGAATGAAGCAGATCCTCACCGAGATCCAGGACGGCACCTTCGCCGCAGAATGGGTGGCCGAATCAAAGAGCGGCCGGGAGAACTTCCACCGCCTCGAGGCCGAGGGCCACGACCACGGCATCGAGAAGGTCGGCAAGAAGCTTCGAGCGATGATGCCGTGGATCAACCAGGGCAAGACCAGCGTGCAGGATGCCTCCGGCGGCCAGGGGTAGTTCCGGCCACTCCCTTTGGCGCGTGCCGGAGCGGCCCACTACTCTGAGTCACAATTCGGGGGGAGCTCCTCTCTGAGGAGCCAGTGATGTGGGGTGGCCGTAGCTTGCAACGGCGACCCCACATCATCTTTTTGCTGTGTTTTTCCGCAGGCTCGATCCGGCCGCAGGGCGGCCTCGACTCGCGCTGCGGCTGCGCCGGAGGCGACGAGCCGTCGCTCGTCCCTCGCTCCTGAGTTTGCCCGTTGGTCTGTTGGGTCGAGTTCGCTAGTGCGGGCTGAGATTCAGGGAAGCGTAAGTGAACTAGGCACTTGGTAGTCGGTTTGCGGGAGCGGCGGTTTTCGCCGCCAGGCGACAAAGCGTCCAAGTGAGCGAGGCGCTAGCCGAGCGAACGACTACATGGCGCCGCGCTGGAGCAGCACGGCGGGGATGGTGCGAACCAGGATCGACAGATCGGTGTAGAGCGTCCAGTTGTCGACGTAGTACAGGTCGAGCTGGCCGTAGTCGCCCTCTTCGGAGTCGCTGCGGCCGTTCACCTGCCACATGCCGGTGATGCCGGGCTGGACCCGCAGCCGGTTGAACAGGCTCGGTTCCCAGGCGTCGACCTCACTGGCCAAGGCGGGGCGAGGTCCAACCATGCTCATCTCGCCCTTGAGCACATTGATCAGCTGGGGCAGCTCGTCGATCGAGGTCTTGCGGAGGAAGCGACCAACCCGGGTGATGCGGGGGTCTTCCTTGATCTTGAAGACCGGGCCGCTGGCTTCGTTGAGGTGGAGCACGTTGTCGAGAAGGTCTTCGGCGTTGCTGACCATCGAGCGGAATTTGATCACCTTGAAGAGCTTGCCGTCACGCCCCACCCGCTCCTGGAGGAAGAAGATGGGCCCGCGGCTGTCCAGGCGAACGGCCAGCATGGCCAGGGCCAGAATCGGCATCGAGACCAGGAGGGCGCAGCTGGCGGCCACGACGTCGAAGAGGCGCTTGGCGACGGCTCGCCAACCGTGGCGTCGCACCGGCTCGATGTAGACCATCGGGAACCGGCCGAGCGGGCGGATGGTCAGGCGATCGGAGGCAATGTCACACAGCGTCGAGGAGAGCTCGACGTGGATGCCGTTCTCGGTGAGGGTGCGGATCAGCCGGTTGCTGGTGCCGACATCGATGGCCGTGGCGGCGATGATGACGCCCGCTGAATCGGTGGAGCGGATGGCGTGGACGGTGCGATCGACGTCGGTCAGCAGTTCGGCCTCGTCTTCGCCCATGCCGCCGTCGAGCACGTCTTCGACGAAACCGACGACCTCGTAGCCGTGGGAGAGATCGTTGTCGAGCATTTCGCGGACCATCTGCCCTTCGGCGTTGCGACCGACGATCAGCACCCGCCGGAGCATCTGGCCCTTGCGGCGAGCTCGGCGGAACAAGAACCGGGCAATGATGCGCTCGACACCGACCAGGAACACGAGGATCGGCAATGCGATGAGGAACCAGGTGCGCGCGACCTCGAGCTTGAACATGATGCTCAGGATGGCGATGCCGGTCACCGACGCTGCGATGGCCTTGATGATGCGCCAGCCCTCGTCCACGCCGCGGGTGATGAACCGAGCCCGGTAGAGCGACTGGTGGGTGAACATCACCGGCCAGATCGGCAGGCTGGCGTAGAGCAAGATGAAGTACTCGCGGTTGGTGACCGGGTCGGTGTCGTTGAACCAGCGGTTGACCAGCACCGAGAGGAACAGTGCGGCGGCGACGGCAATGAGGTCGCTCAGGAACAACGCGGTCTTGCGCGAATTGAGGCCGCGCGTCGACGGCCGGTGCTCGCCCAGATACACGTTGGAGTCGGGGTACAGGAGGACCTCGTCCTGGCCGCTCGCAACCGGATTTGTGGGGTGATGCTCTGAGGTGATCGCCATACGTATCAATGCACTTCGTTGACTCTTACTGAACGGTACCGCTCGTCGGCCGTTCAGACTTGGGCCCAAATGCCCTTTTGCCACGTGCCGCTTCGGGAGGTGATCCTATCCGGGAAGTACGGATTGTGTGGTTCTGGCTCCAGATTCTCACGGGACGCGTTGTTGCGGAGGATCCCAGCGCAACAACGTCAAAGGCCACTCTCCACCCAACGGATCAGCGTAGAGATACATAGCCGGCCGCTCAAGGTCGGCGTCGTGCTGAGGCGCGGTCGGGCGCGGTCAGAACTTGGGTTGATCGAAGCTGGGCTGGCCCCGATCCCAACCCTCGAAGATCTCGTCGGCCCGATCGATCAGGCCATCGACGGTCCAGCGCCCCTCGGTACGGGTTTCTTTCACCGCGGTGTACCGGCGCATCCGCACCACGACGTTGCTGCCGATGATGAAGGTCTGCCCGCACACCTCAGACGCGGCATCGGTGCAGAGGTAGACGACGAGCGGGGAGGCGTTGCCGGGATGAAAACGATCGAACTCGTTCGGGTCGTCCGGTGCGGCACTCCAGCCTTGGTGTTCGGTGATGCCGGTGCGGGCTCGGGGCGCAATGCAGTTGACGGTGACGCCGTACTTGTTCAGCTCGCGTCCGAGGGTGAGGGTCATCGACAAGATGCCACCCTTGGCCGAGGCATAGTTGCCCTGCGCCGGTCCGCCGAAGATGCCGGATTCGCTGGCGGTGTTGATGATCCGGCGGGGCCGTTCGATTCCGGCCTTGGCCTGGTTCCGCCAGTAGGCCGCGACGTGGTGGCTCGGGGCGAAGTGACCCTTGAGGTGGACGTCGACGACCTGGTCGAACTGCTCCTCGGTCATCGAGAAGCTCATCGCGTCGCGGGTGATGCCGGCGTTGTTGATCAAGATGTCGATGTCGCCATGGGTGTCGATGGCGTGTTGCACCATCTCGCCGGCGGCGGTCCAATCCGAGACGCTGCAGACAAAGGTCGACCCCGCTCCACCGGCCTCGGTGATGTCGTCGAGCGTCGACTGCGCCGCGTCGGCGTTCATGTCGTTCACGACCACGGTTGCTCCGGCAGCCGCGAGTGCCAATGCGTGCTCGCGGCCGAGCCCGGCGCCCGCTCCCGTTACGACCGCGACTTTGCCGTCCAGGTGGCTCATGAAGTTGTCCTCTCGCTCGCTTCGATCAAGTGCGAGGAGGTTAGCGCTACCGGCTGACCGGTACCCAGAGCAGCGCGAGCTGATCGATCGAGATGTCGGTCTTCTCGAGTCGGACCTCGAACGGTTCGATGTTCTCGGCGATCTCGTCCCATTTCTGGTTGATGTCGAGCAACGTCTCGGCCAGCTCCTCTTCCAGGCCTTCGAGTTCGTCGGTCTTCTCGTCGAGCCGGTTCTCGGCAGTCTCCAGCCGTTCCTTGGCATTGGCCGTGGTGCGG
>JABDJW010000389.1 GCA_013002375.1 Acidimicrobiales bacterium
CGATCGAACACCTCGAGAAGGTGGGTGCCATCGTGGTCGTGTGCTGGAACCCGGAACGGGGCATCCGGTTCCGCGACGAGTACGAGGAGCAGCCGGACGGCACGCTGAGGGAGACCCGGGAGATTCCGGGCGGCCGCGGCGTGTCGCTGTTCCAGGCCTGCCAGAACATGATGTTGGCGGCCCGGTCCTTCGGTGTGCAATCGCTGTTCACCACGTTCTTCTACCTGCGCTATGACGAGATCAAGGCGCTGCTCGGCATCCCGCCCCGGATCTTCATGGAGTGCGCCATCTTCTTCGGTCATGCCGACGAGAAGTTGGGCAACCCGAAGCGCCGCCCGGTACCGGAGGTCACGCACCTCAACGGGTGGGGCAACCGGTACGAGCTGGCCCCGAGACCGTGAGCCCACGGGCATGACGATCGAGGCCGAGCCGCTCACCGGCACGTTCGGTGCCCGGGTGACCGGCGTCGATCTGACCAAGCCGTTGGCCGAACCCGAGGCGGAACAGATAGCGGCCTTGCTGCGCGAGCACCTGGTGTTGGTCTTTCGGGATCAACCGGTGACGCCCGAGCAACACATCGCCTTCGCCAGGAACTTCGGGCCGATCAAGCTTCCGCCCGTGCGGACCAAACACGACGGGCCGCCGGAGATGAACGTCGTGTCGCAGGTCGCGCCGAGAGGCGAGGGGGCCGACGACTGGCACGCCGACAACACCTACACCGAGGCCCCGCCGGCGATGTCGATCCTCCACGTCGCCGAACTACCCGAGGCCGGCGGCGACACCATGTTCGCCAACATGTACGCCGCTTACGAAGCGTTGTCGCCGGCGGTGCAGGCGCTTTGTGATGGGCTCACGGCCACCCATGACGTGACCGCGTCGGTGTCGAAGGCCATCGCCCGGGGCCACAGCACGGCCGATCTGGCCGAGATCCAGCAGCAGCTCCCGCCGGTCGTGCATCCCGTGGTGCTGGCCCATCCGGTCACCGGCCGCAAGGCCTTGTTCGTGAACGTCAACTCGACCGTTCGAATCAACGAGCTCACCGATGCCGAGAGCGCCGCGCTGCTTCGGATGCTGTTCGACCACGTGAAGTCGCCGCTGTTTCACCTGCGGGTGCGATGGGACGAGTCCTCGATCGTGATGCTCGACAATCTCGCCTCGCAGCATTACGCGGTGCCCGACTACACCACCCGCCGGGTGCTGCACCGGGTCGCCATCGCCGGCCCGCCCATCGCGATCGGTCGCGGACGATGCTGAACGGAGCGATCGACTACTGGTGCAATGCCTTCTTCCCGGACCGGGAGGCGGCCTGGCGACAGGCGATCGACAACCAGGGTCTGTCGCTCAAGGTGTACCGAGACGGCGATGAGTTCTGTACGCCGGCCGAGATGGTGGCTCGGATGGACGAGGCCGGGTTCGCCACCATCGTCGTGGTGGCCTCGGCGCGGTTCGCCGACCCGACGATCGACAGCTTCGAGCACGTCGCGGCCCGGGCCCACGAGATTGCGTCGGTGACCGCCGCGTATCCGGGGCGGTTCGCCGGGTTGTGGAGCGTCGATCCGACCACCGGTGCCGATGGTGTGGCCCAAGCGGCCGAGATGGTGGAGCAGCCGTGGTGTGTCGGTCTGCACAACCACACCCACAGCTGGGATCGGCCGTTCGATCATCCCGATTTCGTTCCCTTCTACGATCTCTGCGCCCGACACGACGTGCCGTTCGTGATGCAGGCCGGCAAATCCGGTGGTGATTTCCCGCACGAGTGCGGCCGTCCGGAGGGCATCGACGCTCCGGCCACCGACTTTCCGGCGGTGCGGTTCGTGCTGTCGCACACCGGCTGGCCCTGGACCGAGGAGACGATCGAGCGAGCCACCCGGTTCGACAACGTCTACCTCGGCACGGCCACATGGCCGCTGCGCCGCTGGTCGCCGGAGCTGCGGGCCTTCGCGACCGGGGCGGGACGGCACAAGCTGATGTACGGCAGCGGCTTTCCCACCACGGGCCACCGTCAAGCGGCTCGCCAGTTCGCCGACCCCGAATTGATCGAGGGGTTCACCGCCGCCGACATCGAGCGCATCACCATGACCAACGCCCGGGCCGTCTTCACCCGACTGCCCTAACCTCGACCCATGGACGAGGAGTTCGGACCGGCCGCACTGGCCATCGTTGGTGGCGACGCCGAGGGCTTGCGGGCGCAGCTGGCCGCGGACGCTGAACTGGCCACGCGCCGTTCGTCGGTCGGCCACCCCACCTTGCTGCAGCTGGTGGCCTGCGAGGCCGGTCAGCTGCCCAACCCCATCGAAACCGCCCGAGTGCTGATCGACGCCGGAGCGGTTCTGGAGCCGCCGCTCGTCGCCGCGGCCGGGTGCGGCTCGTCGAAGGTAGTCGACGTGCTGCTCGACTGCGGCGCCGACATCGATTTCGGCATCGATACCGGCATCGCCCCCGAATGCCCGTGGACGCCCCTCGACGAAGCGATCTACTGGTGCCAGAACGACGTCGCCGCCCGGCTGCTCGCACGAGGAGCTCGGGTGCGGGCGCTCAGCACGGCGGCCGGCCTCGGCGACGTCTTCGCCATGGATGCGTTCTTCGAGGAGAACATGCCAACCGCTGACGCGGGCCCGATCGGCTCGCCGTTCTCCGACACCGTGCCACCCGAGTTGGCCAACGACCGGCAATCGATCCTCGATCATGCCTTCGTGATGGCCGTCAACGCCGGCCAGCCCGCGACGGCCGTAGCCCTCCTGGCCCGCGGCGCCGAGGTCAACGCCAAACCACCGGGCTACCACTGGCGGGGAACGGCACTGCATGCCGCGTGTTGGCGCGGCGATCGCGACCTGGTTCGGTGGTTGCTCGATGCCGGTGCCGACCCGACGATTCGCGACGGTTTGGCCGACAGCGACGCGCTCGGCTGGGCTCGTCACCACGGCCACGACCACCTGCTCGATCTGTTCAGCTCCCCGGGGTGACGAAGCGGCCGTCCGCTATCGTCGCGGGCATGCCGGTGGGAGAGTCCGACGCCACGATCGACCACGCGGCACGCGTGCGGGGAGCCTGGCTCGGTCGGATCAGTGGCTGCATGCTGGGCAAACCGGTCGAGATGCTGTCGATGATGTCGGGCCGGGTCGCCCTCGACGCCTACCTGGCCGACGCCGGGGTCACCGAGCTGCGCGACTACGTGCCCTACCTGGCCGACTCCGGAGTGGCCGGTCTCCTGCCGAATGCGTGCCTCGGCGGCATCACCTGTGCGATTCCCGACGACGACATCAACTACACCGTGCTGGCGTTGATGCTGCTCGAGGAGCGGGGTTTCGACTTCACCACTGACGACGTCGGACGGGCCTGGCTCCGTTACCTGCCCGGCGGTATGACCTTCACTGCCGAACGCGAGGCCTACGCCCGGATGCTGGCCGATGTGGGCATGGGTTTCACCTTCGGCGCCCCACCGGAGTTCGATCTCGCCGAGTGCAGCGACAATCCCTTCAACGACTGGATCGGCGCGCAGATCCGAGCCGACCTGTACGGCTGGGTGGCGCCCGGTCAGCCCGAGCTCGCGGCCGAGCTCGCCAGGCGTGATGCGGCGCTCTCGCACCGGGATGAAGGGGTGTACGGTGCCCAGTTCGTCGCGGCCGCGGGAGCCGGCCTGGCCGGCGGGGCATCGAACGGCGCAACCGTCGGCGCGCTCTGGGGCCTCACGGGGCGGCCGATTCCAACCCACTGGACCGAGCCGTGGGACGGTCGGGTGCAGGTCACCCTCGCGGGTGTGGGTGAACTCGATGTCGACGATCTCGTGCACCGCACCCTTGCGGTGCGACCGGCCTGATCGGTCAGCTCCCCGGGGTGACGATGCCGGTCTCGTAGGCGATCACGACCAGTTGGGCGCGGTCGCGGGCGCCGAGCTTGGAGAGGATGCGGCTCACGTGGGTCTTGGCGGTCAACGGGGAGATGAACAGTCGGTCGGCTACCTCGGCGTTGGTGAGGCCGCGGCCGACCTCGGCCAGGACGTCACGCTCCCGTTCGGTCAGTACGCCAAGTCGATCCTCGCTCGTGCTCGGGTCGGGTCGGGACGCGAATTCCGCGATCAACCGGCGGGTGATGGCCGGGGCGATCAGCGCGTCGCCGGCCGCGACGATCCGGATGGCATCCAGCAGCTGTTGGGGCGCAGTGTCCTTCAGGAGGAACCCCGACGCACCGGCGCGTAGCGCGTCGTACACGTACTGATCGAGGTCGAAGGTGGTCAGGATCAGGATTCGACTCCGCTCGAGTCGCGGATCCGCGCTGATGCGACGGGTGGCCTCGATGCCGTCCATCTGTGGCATGCGAATGTCCATCAATATCACGTCGGGGGTGACGGCGAACGCCTGGTCGATGGCTTCGGCGCCCGTCGATGCTTCGCCGACGATTTCGAGGTCTTCCTCGGGTGCGATCAAGGCGCCGAAGCCGCGACGGACCAGCTCCTGATCGTCGGCCAGCACCACTCGGATGAGCCGCTCCGAGGTCATGACACGCGCCGGTGGTAGGG
>JABDJW010000400.1 GCA_013002375.1 Acidimicrobiales bacterium
GCCGAGAGGGGCTCGACCGAGGTCATTGCATCGAGTTGTTCGGTATCGAGGGTCTGGCCCAGGCGCTCCCAGGCCAGCCGGCGCCGGCCCAGCGGCACGGTGACCGAGTTGACGCCGGCCAGGGTGACGCCGCGCAGGATGAAGGGCATGACCGACGTGTTGAGGTCGGGCCCCTGGGCCAAACCGCAAGCTGCGATGCAGCCTCCGTCGAGGGTGGTCGCGATGACGTTGGCCAAGGTGTTGCTGCCGACCGCATCGACTGCGCCGGCCCACCGCCCCTTGCCCAGCGGTTTGGGTTCGCCCGACAGCTCGGCCCGATCGATGACATCAGCTGCGCCGAGGGCCTTGAGGTAGTCGGCTTCAGTGGTGCGGCCGGTCGAGGCCACGACTTCATACCCCAGCGTTGACAGGAGTGCGATGGCCACCGAGCCGACGCCTCCGCTCGCGCCGGTGACCACGATGGGGCCCTTGTCGGGCGTGACATCGTGTTCTTCGAGCGCCATCACGCTGAGCATGGCGGTGTAACCGGCGGTGCCGATCGCGGCCGCCTGCAGGTTGGTGAAGGCATCGGGCACGATGACCAGCCAGTCCCCGGGCACGCGAGCCTTGGTGGCGTACCCACCGTGGCGGTTCTCGCCGACTCCCCAACCGTTCAGCACGACCCGGTCGCCGGACGCGAGGAAGTGGTGCGAGCTCTCGAGTACCGTGCCGGCGAAATCGATGCCAGGCACCAGCGGCCAGCTGCGGATCACGGCGGCGGATTGCTTGAGCGCCAGACCGTCCTTGTAGTTCACCGTGCTGTAATCGACCGCGACGGTGACATCACCATCAGGTAGGGCACTGTCATCCAATTCGGTCAGCGAATGCGAGACCGTCCCGTCCTCGGATTTTTCCAACAACAACGCCTGGAACACAGGCCGACCTCCAACGTCGAACGTTCCCCACCGGTGGAACCGCCCGTTCCAATACTTCAGACAACCTAGTGCAGGTCGGCATGCCGTAGGGGGCGCTCGGGCACCAATTGTGTGAACTGCGCCACAAATTCGCGCTAAACGGGCGGTAGTTCCAACGATCCGTCGGCGATGAGCGCGTCGATCTCGTCTTGGGGCATGCCCAACACGTCGCGACAAAAGGCCACGGTGTCACCACCCATCACCGGCGCGGGGCCGATGAAGGCCGACGCCATTGCGGTCGCCGTGAAGGCCGGGCCCTCGAAGTGCAGCGGCCCGATCGGTGGTTGTTCGACCTCGACCACGTAGCCGCGAGCGACGAGATGCGGATCGGAGAGCTGTCCGGCACCGGTCAGCATGACGCCGGCCGGGACCCCGGCGGCCTGGAGGTTCGCTTGGACGTCGTAGTGATCATGGCCCGAGGTCCAGGCGCCCAACTTCTCGTCGATGAGATCGGCCGCGGCGTGGCGACCGGCGGCCGACGCCAGCGCCGAGTCGGTGGCCCAATCGGGCGAGCCGAGGACACCGACGAGGGCTTGCCATTGTTCGTCGGATTCAACGCTGATGGCGACCCACTGCTCGTCGCCGGCACAGGGATACATCCCCCACGGCGCGCCTCGGTCACGACGATTGCCCTGGGGCTGCACCGAACCCGGTTCGGCGCCCGCTTTGGCCAACAGGTCGCCCAGTACACCGGTGACCATCTCGATCTGGGCGACCTCGGCGAGCGTCCCCAGGCCGTGCCGATTGCGGCCGACGACACCGGCCAAGGCTGCGACCGCACACATGCGTCCGGCCAGGTGATCGGGAAAGATCGAGCCCGAGCCGGCCGGGCCGTCTCGGCTGCCGTCCTCGTTGGGCGCGTAGTCCCACAGATCGACCAGACCACCGACCGGCTGGCTGTTCGGGCCGTACCCCTTCCAGTGCGACCACGCCCCCCGGGAACCGAGCAGCTGGCTCGACACCATGACGATCCGGGGGTTGGCCTCGCGGAAGGCGGCAAAGCCCATGTTCATCTGATCCATCGTGCCGGTCGAGTTGTTCTCGATGACGATGTCGGAGATCTTGGCGATGTCGAGCAGCACGTTGCGGCCGCCCTCGGTCTTGGCGTTGGCCGCAAACCCCTTCTTCGACCGGCTCGACGACGCAAAGGATGGCGACATGAAACCGCCCAACACGACCCGAATGAAGTCGACGTAGGCCACGCTCTCGATCTTGAGTACCTCGGCGCCGTATTCGGCCAGCATGCGACCGGCTTCGACCCCGACACCGCCGTGGCCGAAGTCCATCACCCGCATACCGGCCAAGGGCAACGCCGGTTCGAGCGGGCCGGTCGGCGGCGGATTCGCCGGGCCGAGATCGGCGAAGACTGCGTCGGTGTCAACCCCCAGAGCGGGAGCGGGTCGCTGTGGGCCCTGCCGGACGCCGTCGAGCTCGAAGAACCCGCTGGCGAATCGAGCCGACACATCCGCGCCGTCGACGACGGGCAGCGGGACGAAGGTTCCCCTCGACTCGAAGTGCTCGTTGGCCATGACGTCGTCGGCGGTCAGCACCGGCGTGCAGACGATGCCGCGCCGTTGCGCCTCGACCGCGACCTCCTGCATGGACATGGTCGAGAAGAGTTCTTCGTAGAGCGGGTTCAATACCGCGTCGGCGATGCTGAACCGACCCAGGAACGATTCGAGCTCGGGATCCTGCAGATAGTCGGGGTTGCCCAACCACTCGAGCATCGATTTCCACTGGCGGGGACTCAGTATGACCAGGCGGACGTACCCGGTCTTGCACGGGAAGATGGCATAGACCGGCCCGGATCCGTTGCGGACTTCGCCGGGGATGCTGCCCGCATTGATCGTGGCACTGGCGTTGATCATCGACCAGTCGGCGAGCTGGGCCACCGCCTGCAGGACCGAGAAGTCGATGAGCTGACCGGCGCCGGTGGGCGCGCCCTGAATGAGCGCGCACAACACCGCGAACGCGGCCGTGACCGATGCCGCGTCGTACGCGATCGTTCCCGGCGGGAGCAGCGGCTCACGGCTGGGGATACCGGCCTTGAAGACCATGCCGGCCAAGGCGTGGAGCACACTGTCGGTACCCACGTAGTCGGCGTAGGGACCGGTGAGACCGAAATCCGACATGGACAACACGATGAGGTGCGGGTGGGCGGCGGCCAGGTCGGCCGCAGTGACGCCGGCGGCGCCGGACGGGCCCGAGGAATCGATACACACATCAGCGGTCGCCAGAAGCTGCTGGAACCGCTCGGCATCAGCGGCATCGGTGCGATCGAGCACGACGCTGCGCTTGCCCGCGTTGCGGTAGCCGAACCACAGGCTGTGCTCGCCCAGTATCGGCGGCAGCAGCCGGGCGGCGGCCCCCTCCGGGGGCTCGACCCGAATCACCTCGGCGCCGAGGTCGGCGAACAACCGACCACACAGATCGCCCTTACCATCGGCCAGATCGACGATGCGCAGACCCTGCAGCGGCCGATCGGTGACGGACCCGATCGGGGACCCAGGCGTGGAATTGCTCGTTTCGGTGCTCACGAGCTCCGAAGCTACGTGCCCTTGCGCATCGCGGCCAGCTGATCGGCGACCCCGCTGAGACCACGCCCCCGCGCGCTGTGTTCGGCCTCGGCGAGAATCAGGGGATCGTGGCCGCCCGCCGACGACGCCATGATGGCCGGGACTTCGTGGCCGCGGTTGTAGGCCCCGTAGGCCAGCATCAGACACCGAGCCGATTCGGGGGCCGGCTGGCGGGCAAAGATCTCCCGCACCTGGTCGAGCGCGGTGGGATCGCCTTCGTAGGCGGAGACCAGCGCATACACCGCGGGGTGCACGTTGCCCGGCGCCTCGTTCAGCACCCGCCGAGCTTCGGCTCGGTTGCCACTGCCGGCGTAGACCTCGACGACGATGGTCTTGAGGTGGGCCTGCAGCTGGGGGTCGGCGGTGCGATGGACGAGTCGTTCGAGTTCGGGCAATGCCGTGGGATCGCCCTGTTGCAGTCGCTGCACCGCGTCCTGGATCTGGCTGCGCAGCGTTTCCGCGTTGCCGGAGCGGCCGGTGGCGTTCAGCACCGCGATGCTCTGGAGTCCGAAGTAGCCGATCAGAAGCGCCGCGAACACCCAACCGTTCACCCAGAACAGCACTGCGGCGGTCGATGCGACGACCAGGGACACGATGGCGGCCAGTCGTTGGCGCGCGACCCGGTCGCCGGGCAGCAGCTCCTGCAGGATGTGCCCGCCATCGAGCGGGAGGATGGGCAGCAGGTTGAGGCCGCCCCATGCCAGGTTGATCCAGACGCCGAGGGCGAGCGCCCGATCGAACGGTTCGCCAAAGGACACGGTGCTGAGGCTGAGGTCGATGTCCTGGGTCAACGCGATGGCCAAGATGATCGCACCGAACACGAACCCGGCGGCCGGCCCGGCGAAACTCACGCCGATCGACTGGCCGCGCGTCGGCGGCTGAGGCGGCGCGTACGAGGTGAGGCCGCCCATGCCATGAACGACGATGCTGGGCCGGGCCCCCAGGCGCCGGGCGGCGAAGGCATGACCCAGCTCGTGGATCAGGATCGAGGGCAACAAGATGCCCATCCAGACGAGGGCATATTCGAGATCGATGCCCGAGCCGCTCGAGCCGCCCCGAAGACTGAACAACAAGGCGATGAAGAAGAACGACCAGTCGACGCGGGTCGGGAAGCCGAACAACGGAAAGCGAATGCCCCGGCCCGGCTGGTTCATCGACGCGGTCACGACGCCAGGCTAGCGGCCGCCACTCCCAACAAATCGGCGACGGAACGGCATCGCCCACGACGTTGGGGGTCTTGGCCGGACTGGACCGATGTCGGCGATCATCCGCAGCCTCGCCATCGCACGCGCGACCGTCGCAGTGGCGACGTCGTGCGGCAGTTCTGGTGAAGCGGCGCCCCGGCGTCGATCGAGGCGGCCCTGGCCGGGACGCTCAAGAAGTCGCTAACCGAGCTCGGAGCCGAGAATGCTCACGAAGCTGACCATCTCGCCGGGGTAGCCGCCCAGGTTGTGCACCAGCCCGAGGCTGCGATCGGTGGTGATCTGGCGCTCGCCGGCCTCGCCCCGAAGCTGGAGCCAGCACTCGTAGTGCATCCGGAGACCGGATGCGCCGACCGGATGCCCGAAGGCTTTCAACCCTCCGTCGGGGTTGATCGGCAGATCGCCGTCGAGGGCGAAGGTGCCGTCCAGTACCTCTTGCCACGCGGTGCCGCGCTCGGCGAAGCCGAGATACTCCATGAGAACGAGTTCGGTCGGGGTGAAGCAATCGTGCACCTCGGCCATGGCGATCTCGGCGCGGGGGTTCTTCACGCCGGCCTGCTTGTAGGCATCTTCCGCCGACGCCACGACCTCGCGGAAGGTCGTGTAGTCGTAACTCGAGTCGATGCC
>JABDJW010000401.1 GCA_013002375.1 Acidimicrobiales bacterium
GGTCAACCTGCTGTTCGTGGCCGGCCACGAAACCACGGTGAACCTCATCGGCACCGGTATCTACGAGCTGCTGAGACACCCCGACCAACTCGAACGGTGGCGCACCGACCCCGGACCTGACACCAAGGCGGTCGACGAACTGCTGCGGTTCGTCTCGCCCGTCCAGTTCTCCCGCCGAATCACCAGATCCGACACCGAGATCCGGGGCGTCGCGATCGCCAAGGGGTCGTTCGTGATGGCCTGCCTGGCCTCGGCCAACCGCGACCCCGAGTTCTGGGGTCCCACCGCCAACGAGCTCGACCTGGGCCGCGAGAACGCCGGTCAGCACGTCTCGTTCGGCAGCGGCGTGCACTACTGCCTCGGAGCCTCGCTGGCCAAGCTCGAAGCCCAGGTCGCCATCGGGTCGTTCATCCGCCGCTTCCCCAAGGCCCGCGTGGTCGGCAAGCCCGAGTGGAACGGCCGCATCAACCTGCGCGGCCTCGAGCACCTCGTGGTCGACGTCACCTAGGTTCCGCACGGCATGAGTGGCGAACTGACCGACGGCCCGCCGCTCGCGTCCCCTCCGGACCGGGCCGATTTCATCGCGGTCAATGACACCACGCTTCGCACGTGGGAATGGGGTGCCGTCGAAGCACCGCCGGTGCTGCTGGTGCACGGGGCCTTCGACCACGGTCGGATGTTCGACAGCGTCGGGCCGTTCCTGGCCCGGCTGGGTTACCGGGCCATCGCCATCGACCAACGCGGCCACGGCGACAGCGGCCGGCTCAACAGCGGCAACAACTTTGCCATCAACTTCCTCGACCTCTGCTGCCTCACCCGAATGTTCGATAAGCCGATTGGCTTGCTGGCCCACTCGATGGGCGCGTCGCTCTGCTTCTCGACCTGCGGGGCGATGCCCGAGCTGATCCGCTGGTGCGTGAGCCTCGACAGCCTGGGCCCGCCGAGCATCGCGTTCGAATCCCCGCCGATCACCGAAGTGGCCACGATGGCCTTCGACTACGGCATCAAGACGTTCGGTCGCGGCGCGCGGGTGTTCCCGGACCGCGACGCGATGGCCGCCCAGCGGGGGGCGATCAACACCCGGCTGCCGAAACCTTGGCTCGACCATCTCGTCGAGCACGGCTCGACCGAAGTCGAAGGAGGCTGGACCTGGAAGTGGGATCCGGCCTTCAACGTCGGCATCCCCAACGGCTTCCGCGAAGAGAACATCCACGCCGAGCTGGCCCGCGTGACGTGCCCGGTGCTCGTACTGACCGGCGCGGAAGACGACATGTGGAGCGAGATGGGCGACGACGAGATCGCGTTCCGGATCGGGCTGATGGCCGATGCTCGACAGCGCTCGATCGACGGCGGCGGCCACTACCTCCACCTCGAACAACCCGACGCCGTCTTCGCCGAGATCGCCGCCTTCCTGGCCGAGGTCGATTGATGAGCCTCCTGGTGTTGCACGACTTCGGGCCCGGGCACCACGGTCAGCCATGGGCCGATGCACTGGGCGCTGCCCCGATGTCGGTGTTGGCGCCCGACCTTCCCGGACACGGCGGGTCACCGCCACCGATCGGCGGCAACCACGACCTGATGGATCCCGCCTTCCAGATCATGCGGCTGGCGGCGGGTCATCCCGATCGGTACGACCCACCCGACGGCTTCGCCGCAGCTGTCGGCGTCGGGGTGCACGGCTGGTCGGCTCAATCTTTGGTGCTGGCCGGCCGAGCCCGACGACTCGTGCTGGTCGATGGCCTCGGCGGCCCGTTTCTCGACGCGGCCGACCGGATGCAGGTGCGCCATGACCACATCCGTCGACTCGCCGAGCAACAGCCGATCAGCGCCGCCACCCGACTCGACATCGGCCTCTTCGGCGGTGACGATCTCGAGCACGCCCAGGAAGCCGCGGCGGCGACGGCGGTGCCGACCCTGCTCATCCACACGGCGGAGTCGACGATCGATCGGCCCACCTTCGAAGGCCTCGCCGACCGATTCGCCGATGCCACCGTCCGCGAGGCCAGCGATCGCACACCGGCCGCGGTGGCGCCGATCGTGCTCGACTGGCTCGCCGGCTAGGGGTTGTCGACCAGATCCTCGGTGGGCCGCGGCGGCCGGGGATCGGCCATGTCGACCACTGGATCGGGGCCCTCGTCGGGTGGTTCCTGACGCACCCACACCGTGCGTTGCGGGAAGGGAAACTCGATGCCGGCCTCGTCGAACGCTTCCTTGATCCGCAGCCGCAGCTCGCGGGCCACCACCCACTGCTCGGCCGGATCGGTCCGCACGACCAGGCGGATCTTGATGCCATCGGCGCCCAGATCCTCGACTCCCCATACCTCGGGCGGGTCGATGATGTCACCGGTGTCGAATTCGGTATCGGCCCACAGGTCGTCGGCGACCCGCTGGATGATGCCGGCGGCGCGCCGCAGATCGGTGTCGTAGGCGACCTCGATGTCGAGCACCGCTCGCGACCAGAGCTGCGACTTGTTGGCGATCCGCCGAATGGCCGAGTTGGGAATGTGCCACACCGTTCCGTTCACGTCGCGCAAGGTCGTCGTGCGCAGGGATACCTTCTCGACTGTGCCGGTGGCATCGCCGGTGTTGATGACATCACCAACACCGAATTGATCCTCGATCAGCATGAACAGGCCGGAGAGGAAGTCGGCCACGATCGTCTGGGCACCGAAGCCGAGCGCGATGCCCACGATGCCGGCCCCGGCCAGCAAGGGGGCGAGACTCACATTGAACTCGCCGAGTACGAGCAGGAAGGCGATGGTCCAGATCGCCACCGCCGATACGGACTGCAACACATCGACCAGGGTGTTCACCCGGGACTCACCCCGCGAATCGGGGGCATCGAGCAACAGCCGGCCGGTGCGCTTCTGCCGCAGCGCGGCGACGGCATCGCGACTGCGGTCGTGGGCCAGGCGCTCACCGAAGCGCTGAACCACCCGGCGCACGACTCGGGTGAGTACGAAGGCGAAGAGCAGGATCAACAGGATGCGAAGGGGCTTGTTGATGATGATGTCGAGCGCAGTGGCGAACCCTTCGGAGTCGGACCACTCGAACACCCACTCGCACAGACGACTCGGCGATGTCCCGCACGCATCGCGGAGGCCTTCGTCGATCGTGTTCTGGGCCAGCACCATGGCCCAACCCTAAGAAGGCGCCACGACACAGACGGGGATGCTGCGCCGCCGAGGAGATGCAGAAGCCGGTAGGTTCGCGGCAATGATTCGCCACGTCGTTCTCCTGCACTGGAAGCCCAACACCACGCCGGAGCAGATCCAGGCTGTCATCGACGACCTGAACGCCCTGCCGGCCGACATTCCGCAGCTCGCCGGCTATTCGGTCGGCCCCGATGCCGGTCTGGCCGAAGGTAACGCCGACTTCGTGGTGATCGGCGAATTCGCCACGGCCGACCACTACAAGATCTACGC
>JABDJW010000095.1 GCA_013002375.1 Acidimicrobiales bacterium
GTCGAGTGGAGCCCGACTGCTGATCCGGTGCTGGTCACTCGGCGAAAGGCGTACCGCTGGCGGCCGGGAAGCGAACCGGTGCTCATCGTCGACGAACCGGGAAGCTTCCGGGCCGTTTCGCCGGAAGGCGTGACTGCGATCGCCACCGAACGCGGGCTGGAGTTGATCGGCGCGGACGACACGATGGTTGTCGAGCTACGGAGCCATGCCCCCGGTGCGGCCGCATTCTCGCCCGACGGCGAACTGGCTGCACTGTGGCACGAGGAGCGCCGATACACGCTTTCGATCGGCCGAACGACCGAGCAGCTCGTTCTTGCTCCAGCGGGGGAGGCGGACGCACACCGGGCATCGGTCGCCTGGTGGCACGACAGCGTCGTCGTCGACGGCCCGGCCATTCGTTTTCATGACGGTGCGACGGCAGCGCTCCTGGCCGAGTGTCGACTCATCGACGCGACGGTGGGTGATCTGGTGTGGACGGCACCGCCCGATCAGCCCGGCCAGCCCGATTGGATTTCGACCAACCGGACCGACGCGATCAACGTGTACCAGCCCCGCCGGCACAATCGGCCGCGGGTCATCGACGACCCGGCCGAGCGGCAGCGCTTCCTCGAATCGGTCGAAGGAACCGACGTCATCGGCGGCCGGCTCGCGTTCTGGGCCGGCGGGGCGTAGCGCTTCGCAGCCAGGAGCTGAGGGCTACATTCGGTGACGTGACCAAGCGACCAGTGCCAACGATCGCGGCGGAGTTCTTGATCGAGCCTTTTACTGAGGGCCAACCCGGCCCGCATGTCGAGGCCGCGCTGGCCGCGTTTGCAGAGGCCGATCTCGAGGTCGAGCTCGGGCCGTTCTCGTCTTCCACCGAGGGCGACATCGATTCGGTCGCCACCGCGGTGGCCAACATGATTCGGGCTGCGATGGGCAACGGCGCCACCGGGATCAAGCTGCAGGTCGGTACCGATGCGGGCGCGCTGGGCGATCTCGATGGCGTGCCCTCGCTGCAGACCGCGCTCGACGACATGGTGAAAGCAGCCGAGCGCGACACCTCCACCAGCGCCGCCGAGTGGGACCGGGCCCAGAAGCAAGCGGTGGTGCGCATGCTGCACGAGCGCGGCGCGTTCCTGTTGCGCGGCGCGGTCGACGACGTCGCCGAGATCATGGGCGTCAGCCGCATCACGATCTACAACTACCTCAATGCCATAGAGGGATAGGCCATAGAGGGATAGGCCATAGAGGGATAGGCCAGGCGGCCGTCCGCGTCGAGGCCCCCCGATTTCTGATGCCCTAGCCGCACTATTTACGGTTCAGGCATCAGAGATTG
The DNA here is from genome assembly GCA_013002375.1 of Acidimicrobiales bacterium. Classification (GTDB taxonomy): domain Bacteria; phylum Actinomycetota; class Acidimicrobiia; order Acidimicrobiales; family SHLQ01; genus JABDJW01. The sequence continues at coordinate 1,319 of JABDJW010000095.1, forward strand.
GTCAGGAGACCGGCGCCACCAACGGCCACGGGCGCTCGCGTTCGACCAGCAAGGCCAGATCGAGCAAGAGCTGTTCCTGGTGATGCGGCGCGAGAATCTGCAGGCCGACCGGCAGGCCGTCATGGCTGAAGCCGATCGGCACGGAGATCGCCGGATTGCCGTAGATGTTGGACGGGATGGTCAGCGCCCCGTTGTTGATCGGCGATGCCGGCTTGCCCCCGAACTCGCTGGGCAGCCGGCCATCGGCCTCGAAGGCGACATCGGGATTGGTGGCCGTCATGACGAAGTCGGTCGCGGCGAACAGATTGGCCATGCCCTCGTTGACCTCGACCCGGGCTCGCTCCGACCGCACCGCCGCGGTGGCGTCATAGCCATTGATGGCGTTCTCGACCCCCGACCGCATCAACCCGGTGAGATCATCGGCACAATCGGGCCAGCGATCCATCACCGTATTGAACAGCCCCACTCCCCCACTGGCGCCCCACATGGCGCCGCCCTTGGGCACCTTGAAGTCGACATCGACCCGGCTGAGCCCGGCCGCCGCGATCAACCATTCGGCCGCCTCGAGCACCAGCTCGATCGTCTCGTCGGCCACGACCGCGCCGGCAAACTCGGGTATGACTGCGGTGCGCCGACCCGAGAGGACGTCGACATGCGTGCCGAGCTCGGCCTCCCAACCCTCGACCCGGGGCAGCGACAACGGATCGTGCCGGTCGAATCCGTTGGACACATCGAACCACCGCGCCGTGTCGCGCACCGACCGGCTCATGCAGCCCGGGACCGCGGTGAGATTGCCCAGCGCTTGACCCGGGCCGTGGGGAATTCGCCCCCACGTCGATTTGAGCCCGACCAAGCCACAGAACCCGCCGGGGATACGAATCGAGCCGCCACCGTCGCCCCCGGTGCCCAGGGTGAACAGGCCCTCGGCGACACCCGCCGCGCTGCCGCCCGACGAACCACCCGGCGTGCGCTCGAGGTTCCACGGGTTGCGGGTTGCACCGTGCAGCTTGGTGAAGGTCTGGTTGACGCCGCCGAACTCCGATGACGTCGTTTGCGCGGCGAGCACGCCGCCGGCCTGGGCCAACCGGGCGATCTTGGTGTCGGTGACCTCGGCGATGTCGTCCTTGAAGGCCACCGAACCCCTCCGGGCCGGCCAGCCCGCCACGCGATCGAGCTCCTTCACCGCGATCGGCACACCACCGAACGGCAAGGACACGTCAGCCCCCGCCGCGGCCGCCATGGCCTGCTCTCGATCGGTGAAACACACCGAATTCGTGGCCGAGGCATCGATCGCGCCGTACGTAGCCTCGAGCTCCTCCGCGGGGCTTCGCTCGCCGGCGCGAAACGCCTCCACCAACGAGCATGCGTCTCCGGTCCAGGGTGTGTCAGCCATAGCTCGCGACCATAGCGCTGAGGCTTCAGTGCAGTCCCGAATGCGTCGATAACAATGGTGACATCGCGGCGAGGAGGATCGACGGTGCAAACGATAGACCCATTGGTCGAGGAGTCGACCGCCGAAACGACCAACACCGACGATGTACGCGCCGCGGAGAAGCGGGGCCGCGCTTGGCTGCTGTGGTCGTTCGTCGTGTGCCCGTGCCACCTTCCGTTCTCGATGGCGGCCCTGGGCGCGATCTTCGGGGGCACTGCGTTCGGCGCGCTGATCCGGCGCAACGCGCTCGGTGTCGGCCTCGTGTTCGGCCTGGCGTATCTCATCGGCCTGGCCATCGCCTTCCGCCACCTCCGTGCCGCCTCCGAAGGAGCCTCCTGCGACACGGGGAATTGCGAGATCTGAACCCGCACGGACCGGCCCTATCGCTCCTCACGCCGATAGGCGAGGCCAATGGCGGCGGGGGCGACGCTCGGGCGGTTCCGCGACCGAACCGACAACAGCACCAGCACGCCAACGGTCAGCACATAGGGCAGCATCGACAACAGGATGGGGCTGATCTCGACACCAAACGTTTGCAGCCGAGGTTCGAGGGCCAACAAGCCGCCGAACAACAGAGCACCGAGACCCACCCGGCCGGGCTTCCACGCCCCGAAGATCACCAGAGCCAGCGCGATCCAGCCGCGGCCGGCCGTCGTGCCCTCGCTCCAGCCCGGTGCCAACGACAGGGTGAGATAGGCGCCGGACATCCCGGCCAGCGCACCACCGATCATCACCGCGATCATGCGGGTCTTCACCACCGACGTTCCCGACGAGTCGGCCGCGGCCGCGCTCTCGCCGACCGCCCGCAGGATCAATCCGACCCGGGTGCGGGTGAACACGAACCACGTCGCGACGCCCAAGGCCAAGGCCAACCACGGGACCGCGGTCTGATCGAACAGGATCTCCCCGGCCCAAGGGATGTCGTTCAACGGACCGAGGTTGAGCGAACCGAACTTGGCCCGGGCCCGCTCCTGTACCAAGTCCTCGCCGAGAAAGGCGGCCAGCCCCAGACCCAGAATGGTCAGGGCGAGACCACTGACCACCTGATCGCCGCCCAGAACCACCGCGACGAGGCCGTGGACCGATGCCACCAGCGCACCCGCGACGGCCGCCACCAGCAACCCCACCCACGGGTTGCCCGTTTCAACACCGGCCCAGAAGGCGGTCACGCCGCCCATCGCCATCATGCCCTCGACGCCCAGGTTCAACACGCCCGACTTCTCGGCGATGGTCTCGCCCAGCGCGGCCAGATACAGCAGCGTGCCGAACTCGATGACGGCGACGAACAAGCCGATGAGGGTGGTCTCGTTCACGCCGTCGCTCCCGCGGGCGCGGCCGCAGCAGTACGCACCACCCGGTAGTTGCCGAACACGCCGGCAGCCAAGGCGCCGAACAGGATGAGGGCCTGCAACGTATTGGCGATCGACGCGGGTACACCGGTGGTCTGGATGGCCAAGCCGCCGACCTGGACCGCGCCAAACGCGACCGCGACGGCCGCGACACCGGATGGCCGCATCAAGGCCAACGCCGCCACGATGATCCCGGCGTAGCCGTAACCACCGCCCACCCCTTCGACTAGCCGACTCGACGACCCGGTGAGTTCGATGCCGCCGGCCAGGCCCGCGATCGCGCCGGACAAGACCAGCACCGTGAAGATCTTGGCCTTCAACGAGATGCCGGCGTAACGGGCCGCGTCGGCCGACGACCCGGCCACCCGCAGCTCGTAGCCCCAGGCACTGCGGGCGGTGTAGACACCGAATCCCAAAATGACGGCAGCCGCGATGAGCAAACCGATGTTCGATCGCTCGAAGAGATCCGGCAACGCGGCTTGGGCCGGCAATTCGGGGGTCACCGGAAAGTTGTTGGCAGTCGGGTCTTTCCAGGGACCGTTCTGCAGATAACGGACGATGCGGATCGCGACCTCGTTCAACATGAGCGTGGTGATGATCTCGTTGACGCCGAGCCGTGAGCGGGCCAACGCCGGCCCGAGGGCGTACACGCCGCCCGCTGCAACCGCGGCGATGAGCATGAGCGGAATCAGCAGCGGGCCGGCGAGGTCCGGGCCGAGCCGAGCCACCCAAGCCGCACCGATTGCGCCGGCGACGATCTGGCCCTCGGCACCGATGTTCCACAGCCCCATCGAGCCCGCTACCGCGACCGCCAGTCCGGCCAACCCCAGCGGAACCGCTTGGGTCAGCGTGGTCGACAGCCCGCGCCAGGACCCAAAGGAGCTATCCAGCATCTTCTGGTAGACCTCGAAAGGATTGTGGCCCGACAACACCAGGAGGACGGCGCCAACGGCAAAGGCGATCAAGACACCGACGACGAAGGCGCGGACCTGGCCGCCGCGCAGTGGCCGGTCACGACGTTCGAGCCGCAGTCTCATTCGACCGCTCCGGCCATGGCCTCGCCCACCTGGGCCCGCGTAACGGCATCGGGGTCGAACTCGGCGACGACGCGGCCTTCGTGCATCACGAGCAGTCGATCGCTCAGGGCCAAGAGTTCGTCGAGGTCCTCGGAGATCAGCAATACCCCGGTCCCGGTGCGGGATTGTTCGACCAGGATGTCTTGTATCGCGGCCACGCCCTGCACGTCGAGGCCCCGGGTTGGTTGCGCCGCCACGACCACCGATGGGCGGCCGGCCAGTTCTCGGCCCACCAGCAATCGTTGCAGGTTGCCGCCGGAAAGCCCGGCCATCGGTGCATCGAGCTGCCCGACCTTGACGTTGTAGTCGTCGACCAACACTTCGCACATCTGCTCGGCCGCGTCGGCATCGATGAACGGCCCTTTGGTGAGCGATTTGTAGCTGCGCAAGATGGCGTTCTCGATCACGTTGAGCCGCGGGGCCAGGCCAACCCCGAGCCGATCCTCGGGCACGTAGGCCAACCCGGCATCCACCCGGGCTTGGGGCGATGCCGGCGTGATATCGAGGTCGCGCACGGCAATCGAACCGGATTCGATCGGGGCCAAACCAGCAATGGCATCAGCCAACGGCCGTTGCCCATTGCCGGCGACACCAGCGATACCGACGATCTCACCCGCGGCCACCGACAAGGACACGTCGTCGACGGTGACCACGCCATGGACGTCGCGCATGGACAGGTCGCGTATTTCCAGAAGGGGATCGCCCACGTCGGTCGTGCGAGTGCGGCGAATCGACACCTCGGTCGCTTCGCCGACCATGAGCTCGGCCAGCCGCGACTTGTCGAGCTCGGCGACGGGGAGCGACGCAGCGACCGTGGCTCCCCCGCGAAGCACGGTGGCCTCATCACAGAACTCGGTGACCTCGTCGAGCTTGTGGCTGATGAAGATGATCGACCGCCCATCGGCGGCCATCGCTGCGACGATTCGGCCGAGCTCAGTCGCTTCCTGCGGGGTCAGGACTGCGGTCGGCTCGTCGAGGATGAGCACCCGCGCGTCGCGCCACAACGCCTTGAGAATCTCGACCCGCTGGCGCTCGCCCATCGAGAGCTGCCACACCTGCTTGCCCGGTTCGGTGTGCAATCCGAACCGTTCGGCGAGGTCGCCGACCTGCTGTTCGAGACTGTTGCGCACCAAGAGCCGAGGAGACTCGCCGAGGGCCACGTTCTCGGTCACCGTGAAGGACGGAATCAGCCGGAACTCCTGGTGCACCATCACCACACCGGCGGCAATCGCAGCCGCCGGGGAGGCAAAGCTCTGCGGCACGCCATCGAGCGAAACCGTGCCTTCTTCGGGCCGGTAGACGCCGGCCAGAACGTTCATCAACGTGGTCTTCCCGGCACCGTTCTCGCCGAGCACGGCGTGAACGGTGCCGGGTTCGACCCGAAGATTTGCGCCCGCGTTCGCGGTCACCCCACCAGGAAATCGCTTCCAAATGTTGGTGAGCTCGACCGAAGCGGACGTCATGTAGCTGGTTGCACTAGCCCTCGGCGGAGCCGATGACGCCCTCGACGAAGAAACTCATGCCCAACAAGATGCCGTCGTTCAGGGCATCACCAACGGCGCCGATGTCGTTGCCGAAGGAATCCTGCAGGTCGACGACCAAGTTGCCGTCGGCATCAGTGATCGCGCTGCCGTCCTGGGCGATGATCTCGCCCTCGAAGACGTCGAATTCGCCGTTGATGATCGACTCGCGGACCTCCTTCATCTCGGCCGCGACCGGCGAGCCGTCGGGGATCGCGATGTCAACGATGCCGTCGGCGATGCCGCCCCAGAACGACTCCGGGGTGAAGTTACCCGCCGCAGCCGAGGAGAGAATTTCGGTGTAGCGCGGCGTGAAGTCCCAGACCGGCGCGGTCAGGTAGGCATCGACCTGGGCGCTCATGTCGGAGTGGTAGCCGATGAACGTGGCGCCGGCTTCGGTCGCAACTTCACCGGTCGCGGTGGAGTCCTGGTGCATGGTGAGCACGTCAGCCCCGTTGTCGATGAGCGCTTGGGCCGCGTTGCCCTCGACGCCGGGGTCGAACCAGGTACTGGTCCAGACCACTTCGACTTCGATGTCGGGGTTGACCGCTTGCGCGCCCAGGGTGAACGCGTTGATACCGCGGATGACCTCGGGGATAGCGAAGGCGGCGACATAGCCGATCCGATTTGTCTCGCTCGCGGCAGCGGCCGCCATACCGGCGATGTACCGGGGCTGATACATGCGGCCGAAGGTGTTGCCGAAGTTCGTGTCGTTCATCTTGAAGCCGGAGATGTGTTCGAACACGACATCGGGGTTGTCGGTCGCGAACTGCTCGGTGGCATCCATGTAGTTGAACGACGTCGTGATGATGATGTTGTAGCCGTCGTCGATGAACTGCTGCACCGCGTTGTCGAACTCGGCGCTGCCCTCGGGGATGGAATCGACGTAGGCCGTTTCGACACCGGTCGCCTCTTCAGCACCGAGCCGGCCTTCGTTGTGCATGAAGTTCCAGCCGGCGTCGCCGATGGGCGCGACCATGATGAAGGCAGCCTTGGCGTCGGACGCGCCTTCGCCGCCCTCGCTGGGCGCTTCGGTGCCGCCGGGCGCTTCGGTGCCTTCGGAGCCTCCGGCCTCGGCTTCGTCGTCGCTACCGCACGCGGCGGCCATCATGGCCAGCACGGCGAGCAGGATGAGCAGCATGCGGGATGTGCGTTTCATGTGGACCCTCTCGGTTTTGTCCCCTCCACCGGCCGGGCGCCAGTGAAAAATTGCCGTGCGCAACCTACCGCAGGATCGCAGTCTGCGCCCCTGCGGCGTTCACAAAACTCAGAGCCGCAACAAATCCGCAACACCAGCGCTCACGCCCGGCCAGCCCGTACAAGACACCCCGCCCCAGAAACCAGACGGGAAACCCAGGAGCGAGGACGAGGGCAACCCTTCGGGTTGCTGACGGCTCGCCGCCGCGGCCAGCCCTTACAAGTCACCCAGCCCCGGACCGCCAACGGGAAACCCAGGGCGGAGCGGGAGCGGAGCCCGTCTCGCCAGCTCGGCTGCAGCCGCACGCGCCGCCCGAGGAGCGCCAGCGACGAAGCAAGCTGCGGGATGATTCAGTGCTTGAAGTGGCGCTCGCCGGTGAGGACCATGGCCATGCCGGCCTCGTTGGCGGCGGCGATGACTTCGTCGTCGCGGATTGAGCCGCCGGGCTGGATGACGCAGGTGGCGCCGGCTTCGATGGCGGCCTCCAGCCCATCCTTGAACGGGAAGAACGCATCGCTGGCGCATGCGCCGCCGACGGCGCGGCCGTCGGCTTTGTCGGTCGCGATGCGGCCGGCGTCGCGGCGGTTCTGCTGACCGGCGCCGATGCCGACGGCGGCAAGGTCCTTCACCAACACGATGGTGTTCGAGCTGACCCGCGCCACGACCTTCCACGCGAACTCCAGATCGGCCCATTCGGTGTCGGTCGGCGGCCGGTCGGTGACGACCTGCCAGTCGTCGCGGCCGGCGATGATCCGATCGGTGGTCTGGACCAGCAGGCCGCCATCGATCGAGCGCATCTCGTACCGCGGCGATGACGGCGGCCGGGCCTCGATGACCCGTAGGTTCTTCTTCTCGAGCAGCTTGGCCAGGGCGTCGGGCTCGAATGCGGGGGCCACGATCACCTCGGTGAACACTTCGCTGAGCGCTTCGGCCAGGGCCAACGGCACGGGCCGGTTCACGGCCACGATGCCACCGAAGGCCGACACCGGATCGCCGGCGTGGGCTTTCTGGTAGGCCTCGGTGATGTCGTCGGCCACGGCCAAACCGCACGGGTTGGCGTGCTTGATGACCGCCACCGCCGGGCGCTCGGCATGGTCGTGGGCCATGCGCCACGCGGCCTCGGTGTCGAACAGGTTGAGGTAGGACAGCCCCTTGCCGCCGTGCTGCACGGCGGAATCCCACCAGCCCTCACTACCGCTGAACCGGTACCGGGCACCGACCTGATGCGGGTTTTCGCCGTAGCGCAGGTCCTGAACGCGATCGAGGGCGAGGTGGATGGAGTCGGGCAGCGGATCGTCGGCATCGCTCGCTTCGTCGGTGTCGTCGAACCACGACACGATCGAGGCGTCATAGGCCGCGGTGTGGGCGAAGGCGGCCCGGGCCAGTCGCCGGCGCGTCGCGTCGGACAGCTCGCCCGACGCCCGGATCTCGTCGATCACAGCCGGATAGTCGTCGGGGTTGACCAAGACGCCGACGAACTCGTGGTTCTTGGCCGCGGCCCGCACCATGGTGGGCCCGCCGATGTCGATGAGCTCCTCCTTGCGCTCGGCCGAGTACTGGAAATCGCCGACCTCGGAGTTGAACGGGTACAGGTTGCCGACCACCAGATCGATGGTGTCGATGCCGTGGGTCTCGAGGTCGGACCGGTGTTCGGGATCGTCGCGATCGGCCAGGATTCCCCCGTGGATGCGCGGATGCAGGGTGACCACCCGGTGGCCGAGCATGATCGGCGACCCGGTGTAGTCGGCCACGTCGGTCACCTCGACACCGGCATCGCTGATGGCCCGGGCCGTACCGCCCGAGCTGATGAGCTCCCACCCGGCATCGACCAGCACCTTGGCCAGCTGGGTGATGCCGGTCTTGTCGTAGACCGACAGCAGGGCTCGTCTGTTCGCGGCGGGGGTACTCATGGGTTCTCCTGATCAGGCCTACAGCACCGAGCCGCGGGCCAGGATCGATTTGATGGTGTCGATGTACAGGCGGCGTTCGACCACCTTGATGCGTTCGTGCAGGGATTCCTCGGTGTCGTCAGCTTCGACGGAGACCGCCTCCTGGGCCAGGATCGGGCCATCGTCGACCTCGAGGGTGGCCACGTGCACGGTGCAGCCGGTGACCTTCACGCCGGCATCGAGCGCAGCCCGCACCGCATGCCATCCCTTGAACGACGGCAGCAGCGCCGGGTGGGTGTTCAGCACCCGACCGGCGAAGTGTTCGTAGATCGGCGCGTCGAGAATCGTGCCGAAGCCGGCCATGACCACGAGTTCGATGTTGGATTCGAGCAACGCGGCGGTGACCTTCTCGGTGTAGCCGTGGCGATCGAAGTCGGCGCCGAAGCTCTGGCGTTCGATCCGTTGCGCCGGTATGCCGGCCGCAGCAGCCACTTCCTCGGCCCGACAGGATCGGTCGACCAAAACCAGATCTACCGCGATGCCGTTGGCCAGGATCGCTTCGAGAATGGTTCCGCTGCCCGAGGCCAGCACTGCCGTGCGCACGTTGGCAGAACCTAGCACCGGGTTCTGCCAACGGAGACCGCGAACCACCAGCAGGACGGTATTTCGGACCGATCGTTCGAGACGAAGTACCGTTTGCGTAGGAGACAAACCGGGAGGCTGGGGAAATGAACGGATTGAAACCAGGGGCACTGATGATCATGGGCGGTGGTGTGTTGCTCTTCATCGCCGTGTTCCTCGACTGGTCGGACGGCGGTGACGTCAACGGCTTCGACATCGACGGACTGGGGTTCCACGGAATCTGGGTGTTTCTGATCGCGCTGGCCGCCATCGGGCTGGTTGCCGCGCGCGCCTTCGCCAACGTGCAGCTGCCGGAGAAGATTCTCGGGTTCTCGATCGACGAGTGGATCTTCATCGACAGCCTGATCGCCTTCTTCATCATGTTCGGCTACCAGCCGCGCGACTTCACCGGCGCCGGCATCCTGCTCGGGTGGATTGCTGCGGCGATCATGGTGGCCGGTGCCTTCATGGAGATCCGCGGTATCGGCTCCCCGATCGGCGCATCGTCGGCCGCTTCTCCTGATGCCGCCGGCCCTGAAACCAGCCCGCCGCCGGCACCACCAGCCCCCGGCACTCCCCCGCCACCCCCACCGGCGTAGACGGCCGAAAGATTCAGTCCGCACGCGGCTGAATCACCCAGGCTGCGGAACGCAGATTCAGCCCGTACGCGGCTGGACGACCCAGAAACCGAACGGGAAACCCAGGGCGGAGC
>JABDJW010000413.1 GCA_013002375.1 Acidimicrobiales bacterium
CCGCTGGGGCGGCGTGTTGGGCATACCGCGCGATTGGGTGCCGAGCCTGCGCTTCGACCGGGCGAGCGGCGTGGGCGTGCTCGGCGGCTATGTCGGCGAGGGGGTTGCGGCTGCGAACCTGGCCGGGCGCAGCATGGCCGAACTCATCACCGCCGCCGACACCGACCGCACGACGTTGCCGTGGGTCGGGCTGCGATCGCGGCGCTGGGAGCCAGAACCGTTTCGTTGGCTCGGCGTACGCGGTAGTCGCTGGGTGTTGGGGGCCGCTGACGATCGTGAAGCATCAACCGATCGCGAGGCCAGGATCGCGTACCGGATCTCGCGACTGCTCCGGGGCGCGTAGCGAACCTGGCCATGGGCGACGCCCGCGACGCAGGGCCAGCCCTGATGCAATAGGCGGAATGTTGCGGCTGGACGTAGCGTTGTGGAAAGGCGCTCCGTTCAGCGAGAGGATTCGCAATGTACGATCTGCTACCCGATCGGCTGCCGTGGTACGTGGTCGGTCCCGGTCTCGGGTTCATTCTGGTCAGCTTGTTCGTGATCGCGAACCAGCCGCTCGGTGCGAGCGGGGCCTATGTGCAGACCTCGTTGTTCTTGCGTCGTCGCGGCGCAGTAGCCGCTTGGCGGGTCTGGTACTTCGTCGGCATGGCGCTCGGCGGGTTCATCGTGAGCCAAGTGTTGCGAGAGGGCGCCGAGGTTCGCAGTGGCTATGACGCGTTGCGGGCGGTCTTCCCGCTCGGCGTCGTCGTGCCGATGGTCTTCGCCGGGGCCACGTTGTTGGGGTACGGCGCCGCTGTCGCCGGCGGTTGCACCTCGGGACACGGATTGTGTGGCACGTCACAGCGTTCGCCGGCGAGTGCCGCGGTCACGGCCACCTTCATGACGACGGCGATCATCACCACATTTGTCCTGCGGGTCGTGACGGGGGGTGACCTGTGAAGCTGAACCTGATCGGTCTTCTGTTCGGTGCGCTGTTCGGTGGCCTGCTGGCCGGCGCCGAGCTCCACGAATACGACACCATTCACGCCATGCTCCGGCTCGATGAAGCGCATGTGTTCCTGATCATGGCGTCGGCCATCGCGTGCTCGGCGCCGGTGCTCTGGATGCTCGAGCGTCGCGGGTTCACGACGCCGTTCGGTGGTGAGTTCGCGTTGTCTCGCTCGATGCCGGAACGCCACCACTGGCAGGGCGGTGCGCTCTTCGGCATCGGCTGGGCCGTCGCCGGAACATGCCCTGCGCCGGCGCTGGTCATGGTGTCATCGGGCGCCATGCTCGGCCTCGTTGCGATTCCCGGGATCTTCCTCGGTCTGCATCTGCGGGAACGTCAGACGCGCACCGACCAGCACGTCGGCGATGGCGAACACCGCGACCTGGTGTCGGTCCGCCGATGACGGTGCTCGCCCCATGATCGTCGTTCGTGGTGCGGTGTGATGCGGATCGGCGAGTTGGCCGAGCGCGCCGGCGTCAGCACGAAGACGATTCGGTACTACGAGTCGATCGATCTCCTGCCCGAGCCGAACCGCACGGCCTCGGGCTATCGCGAATACTCACCGGAATCGGTTGAGCGGCTGCGGTTCATCCGTGACGCGCAGGCCACCGGCCTGACGTTGGCCGAAATCGCTTCGGTCCTCGAACTCAAGGAGGCGGGCCAGGGGTCGTGCGCTCATACGACAGCGTTGCTGCAGCAACACCTCGTCGATCTCGACGAGCAGATCGCCCGGTTGCAGAACGCCCGAGCAACGCTGGTCGAACTGGCCGACCGAGCCCGCACGCTCGATCCCCAGGCTTGCTCCGACCCCAACCGCTGCCAGGTGATCGCCCCGCCGACCGAAACCGTTTGACCCGTGACCTGGGGGTCTGACCCCTTTCGCGGTTTTGGGGTCTGACCCCTTTTTGAAAAAGGGGTCAGACCCGTTTTGGTCACCGGGGGTCTGACCCCGAAACGGTTGGGAGGCCGGCGGTCTGGGGTCTGACCCCCCCAAGTGGGGGTGGAAGAACTTGACCTTCCTCTCGGCTGGAACGTTTAGGCTGGAGGTATGAGAGATGGCAGCGCTATCGAGGCCGACACAACGGATGAGCGATCGGATCTTGCCGTCGGGGGCATGTCCTGCGCGGCGTGCGCCACCCGCATCCAGACCGAGTTGCAAAAGGTCGACGGCGTCACCGATGCGCAGGTCAACTTCGCCACCGGCCGGGCGACCGTACTCCACGCGACGGCCGTGACCGACGACCTCCTGGCCGCCGCCATCCAAGGCATTGGCTATTCCGTTGTCGACGAGACCGAACTCGATTCGGTCGAGGACGAGCGCGAGGCCGACCTGCGCCGGCGTTTCACCGTCGCCGCGGCCCTGGCCCTACCCGCCATGGTGCTGTCGATGGTGATGGCGCTGCACTTCGATGGCTGGGAATGGGTTGTGGCTGCGCTGACCACCCCGGTGGTCTTCTGGTCGGGCTGGCCATTCCATCGCGCCGCGGCGATGAACATCCGCCATGGCTCCACCACGATGGACACCCTGGTCTCGATGGGGTCGCTCGCCGCGTGGACCTGGTCGGCGGTCGTGCTGCTCGCCGACGTGAGTGGCGGTCACATTTACTTCGAGACCGGCGCGATGATCATCACGCTGATCTTGTTGGGCAAGTGGTTCGAGCTGCGAGCCAAGCGCCGATCGGGCGATGCCATCCGGGCCTTGGCCGATCTGGGCGCCACGACCGCGATGCTCGAGGATGGCACCGAGGTCGCGCTCGAAGATCTGGCCGTCGGCATGCGATTTCTGGTGCGCCCGGGCGAGAAGATCGCCACCGATGGCATCGTGGTCGAGGGCCACAGCGCGGTCGACGCCTCGATGGTCACCGGCGAACCGGTGCCGGTCGAGGTCAACATCGGCGACGAGGTGATCGGCGCGACGATCAACGCCAACGGATCCTTGGTGGTGGAGGCGACGCGGGTCGGGGCCGACACCGCGCTGGCCCAGATCATCGCCCTCGTCGATCAAGCCCAGGGCGGCCGCGCTCACGTGCAGCGACTGGCCGATCGGGTTTCTCGAGTTTTCGTGCCACTGGCCATCGCGACCGCCCTCGGCACGCTCGCGGTGTGGCTGCTCATCGGGCAACCGGCCAACGAGGCCTTCACCGCAGCCGTTGCGGTTCTGATCATCGCCTGCCCGTGTGCCCTGGGTCTGGCCACGCCGCTGGCCATCATGGTCGGTACCGGTCGCGGCGCTCAGCTCGGCGTGATCATCAAGGGTGGCGAGGTTCTGGAGGACACCCGGGCGGTCGATGTCGTCATCGTCGACAAGACCGGCACGGTCACCGAGGGCCGGATGCAGCTCACCGAAGTCGTGATGCCCGGTGCCGACGCCGACGAGCAGGCTGCGCTGCTCGATGCCGCCGCCTCGGTCGAAGCCCGTTCCGAGCACCCGATCGCCCAGGCCATCAGCGCGGCGGGCGAACGCGGCCCGGTGGCCGGATTCGAGGCCAAGCCCGGTTTCGGAGTGGTCGGCTACGTGAATCGGGCCGAGGTCCGGGTCGGGCGCCGATCATTGTTCGATCGCGTTCCCGATGCGGTCGAGACCGCTGCGGCTCGAGCCGAGGCGGCCGGCTCGACCGCGGTTCTGGCCGGCCGAGACGGCGTCGCCGAAGCGGTCTTGGTCGTGGCCGACCGAATCAAGGACACGTCGGCCGACGCCATCGCCGCACTCCACGAGCAAGGGCTTCGGGTGACGTTGCTCACCGGCGACAACGAACGGACGGCCGAAACGGTCGGCCGGGCAGTCGGCGTCGACGACGTCATCGCCGGTGTGCTGCCCGACGACAAAGCGGCCGAGGTGCGCCGGCTGCAGTCGAATGGCCACCGGGTCGCCATGGTCGGCGACGGCATCAACGATGCGCCCGCGCTGGCCCAGGCCGATCTGGGTATCGCGGTCGGCACGGGCACCGACGTTGCGATAGAAGCGTCCGACCTCACGGTCGTCAGCGGTGATCTCCGCGCGGTGGCCGATGCGATTGCGCTGTCGCGGCGCACGTTGGCGACGATCAAAGGCAACCTGTTCTGGGCCTTCGCCTACAACGCGGCCGCGATTCCGCTGGCGGCCTCCGGGGTGCTGCGGCCGATGATCGCGGCTGCCGCGATGGGGCTGTCGTCGATCTTCGTGGTCACCAACAGCCTGCGCCTTCGTCGGTTTGCCGGCTACCGCGGCACGACGACCCCGCCGGTTGCCGACGCCTAACCTCGGCGGGTGGCTGAAGATCTGAACCGCATTGCAGTGAGGCAATTGACGGCGAGTCCTCGCCGAATCGCCGACGCGGCCCTTGGGTTGGCTGTGCTGGTCTATGCCGGTGTGCTGGTCGCGAGCGATCTGGCCGACGAAGATCATGCATTGTGGCGTGACCACCTGAGCTTCTTCGGGTCGTCAGAGGCTTCGTATCCGTCGGCCTTCGCGTTGGCCCAGGGGTTCCTGGCCCTCGCCGCGCTGGCCTGGTTCGCCTCGCGATGGTCCGAGCTCGGGCGATCGGGTCGAATCCTGCTGCCGATGGCCGTCCTCGCGGCGATGGGCGCGGCCATCTGGCCGATCGACTGCTCGCCATCGGATGAGCTCTGCGAGGTGATCATCCGCAACCGAGCGGTGAGTACCTCCCACGATGTGCACTCTCTCCTCGCCATCGTGTTGTTCGCGAGCCTCGCCGCCTTCGCGGTATCGGTGTCGCTCCTCACCCGCCGGCGCGTCGCCATCGCCGCCGCGGTCGTCGCAGTCGTCGGCACCGGGTGGATCGTCGCTCGCCCGTTCGCGGCGGGAAGTGGTGTTGTCGAGCTGGGCGTGGTGATCGCGTCGGTCTGGAATCTGAAGCTTGTCTGTTCTGGCCCGATGGACCGGACGGCCCTACGT
>JABDJW010000063.1 GCA_013002375.1 Acidimicrobiales bacterium
GCCCCGACGCGCTCGACCCCGACCTCACCTTCGACCTCATCTGGTCGAACCCGCCGATCCGGATCGGCAAAGCCGCCTTGCGCGACCTGTTGACCAGATGGCTCGACCGGCTCACGCCCGCCGGCACCGCGGTCCTGGTCGTGCAGAAGCACCTCGGCAGCGATTCGTTGCAGACCTGGCTGAACGAGCAAGGCTGGGCGACCGAACGGCTCGGCTCGCGTATGGGCTATCGCCTGCTCGCCGTGCAGCCCCGAGCCGGAGGGGCAACCCAATGAAACCGTTCGATTCGACCGGGCTCAAACGGTTGCACCGCGAGTGGCGGCGGAAGAACGACACGCCCATTCACCTGTTGCTCGACTCGGTGCAGACCCCGTACAACGTCGGCACGATCATTCGCACCGCGGCGGCCTACCGGGTGGACACCATCTGGTGTGCCGGCCGCACCGAATCGCCGAACCACGCCAAGACCAACAAGACCGCGCTGGGCTCGCAACGGTTCGTCACCCTCGAGACCGACCTCGACATCGACGAGGCCATCGCTCGGATCAAAGGCCGCGGGATCCGGCTGGTCGGCGTCGAACTCGCTCCCGGCGCCCGGCCGGCCCACGAGGCCGACCTCACCGGCGAGCTCTGCCTGGCCGTCGGGCACGAGGACCGCGGCCTGTCCGCCCCCTGCCTGGCGGCATGCGACGACGTGATCTACCTGCCCCAGTTGGGCCGGATCGGTTCACTGAACGTCGGGGTCGCCGCGTCGATCGCCCTCTACGAGGCCCGCCGCCAGCAGTGGGGCTGACGATTCGGACGCGGAGCTGGATCTATCCGGGCGGCTGGATCTATCCGGCCGGGTGGCCACTGCCTTCCACTACCCCGAGAAATGCGGCGTTCAGACCCGAGGCGGATCGACCGCCACCCGAAACCGTCCCGATGGCCGCTCCACGTAGGCCAATCCATCGGCCAGTTCACCCGACGTGGCCGCTCGGATGAGGTAGCGATCGTCGAGCGGCCCCAGCACGGTGAGGGTGTCGACCGTGCCGGCGCGCGCCGCGAATTCGGCGGCCGCCGCTCCGGACACTTCGGCCTGGGCCGAGAAGGGCGGTTGTTGCAGCGGCCTCCGCCGTTCGCGTTCGGCCTCGGCGAACCGGGATGGGTCCGCGTGGCGGGCCGCGTCGAGCACCGGGTGAGAAGGAAGTCGAGTCTGCACGACCACGCGCCCACCGTCGCCCCGCTCGCCGACCATCCGGGCAGCCCGAATCAGGAGCGCCATCGCCTGTTCGGCGGCGCGATAGCGCGGCGCCAACAGCTCTTGGTCGAAGTCGAAGAAGACCACCGCACGGGCCCGCGGCACCCGGTGTAACACGGCTTCGGTGCCGAGGTAGATCTCGGCCGGTGGAACATCATCGCTGTCTCCGGTGATCTCGACCACCGGGCGGAGGGCGAGGGCCTCGACCTCCTCGCGCAACCGGGATACGCCGGCCCGTAGGTTCTTGAACCGACCGGCGCCACAGAACGCACAGATGACCGGGCGGGTTTCGCCACACGAGGGGCAGAGCAGCTCGGCGTCGCCCTCTTGCCGGAACGGCACGCCACAGGGCTCGTGGCGAGCGAGTTCGCCGCAGAACGCACACGCGAGCCGCCGCGAGCGACCCTTGCGGTTCAGCACCCCCACCACCGGCGCGGGGCCGCGCAGAACCTCGGTCAGGTGCTCGGACAGCAGACCGCCCCGCACCGGATCGTCGTCACGCCGATCGATGATGTCGACGCGCGGCCAGCCTCGTCGCTCCGCCGCCCGCGCCGGCTTCAACAAGGGACCCCACTGCAGGGCCTCGAGGGTGGGGCTGGGCGACACCAGCACACAGGGCACCCCGGCCCGGTCGGCCCGTTCGATGGCGACATCGCGAGCGTGCCAGGTGGGATTACGTTCCTCCTGCAGCGCCTCGACGTGTTCGTCGAGCACCACGACGGCGGCCAGGTCGACGACGGGCGCCAGGGCGGCGGTGCGAGCGCCGATCACGGTGGCACCAGCCCGGGCGGCGGCCCAGTCGTCGGGCACGATGGCCACCGGAACTCCCGCCCGCCGGAGCCGCACGCCGAGATGGCGGGCCTGGGCGACATCGGGGGCGACGATCAGCGCATTGCCCCGCCGGGCGGCCTCGAGCACGACCGGGTACACGTCGGTCGCCGGCGCCAGGCGAACGACGGCGCGATGCTTGTCGAACGCGGTGGCCAGACCCGAGGCAAATGGTTCGACCATCGTGGGGCTCGTGCGCGGCGCGGGCAGCTTCTGCACGTTGCGATGCGGGGAAGCCGAACGGAGCACAGCCCCCCAACGCCCGGCCCACCGATGCGCGACCCAACGGGCCCGATCGACGACGTCGGCCGGAGGGCCGAGCCCCGACACCTTGGCCAGGGGCTGGAGTCGCACGCCGGCCGGCGGCTCGACATCGGTCGCGACGACCCACCCGCCGACCCGGCGGCCGTGCAGGGCGATCCGCACGATCGAGCCGACCTGCACCAACCGACCCCGATCGTCGGCGTCCCAGGCTTCGGGCACGACATAGTCGAACTGTTTGTCGATCCCGGCCACGTCGGGCAGAACCCGCACGACCCGACCGGCGACGGGGGTCGGCTCCGGCGGCGGAGCTTCGGCGGTGTCGAGGAGCTGCTGTTGCTCGTGCCGCGTCGGCTCAGCGGTTTGGGGTTGGCTCAGAGAGCCAGCGCCGACTTGACGTCGTCGACCTTGTCGAGATTCTCCCACGGCAACCCTTCGCGCCCGAAGTGACCATAGGCCGCGGTGCGGCGATAGATCGGCCGGCGCAGGTCGAGATCACGCAGGATCGCAGCCGGACGCAGGTCGAAGATCTCGTCGACGGCGGCCTCGATCTTGGCCCTGTCGACGTTCTCGGTGCCGAACGTCTCGACCAGCACCGACATCGGGCGGGCCACACCGATGGCGTACGCCACCTGCACCTCACAGCGGTCCGCGGCGCCTGCGGCGACCAGGTTCTTGGCCACCCAGCGGGTCGCGTAGGCCGCGGAACGGTCGACCTTCGAGGGATCCTTGCCGGAGAAGGCACCACCGCCGTGGCGAGCCGAGCCGCCGTAGGTGTCGACGATGATCTTGCGGCCGGTGAGCCCCGCATCGCCCACCGGGCCACCGATGACGAAACGACCGGTGGGGTTGACGAAGACCTCGTAGTCGTCGTCGGCGTAGGCCTCGGGGATGACCGGTTGGATGACGTTCTCGATGAGATCGGGGCGGATCATGGAGTCGCGGTCGATGCCCTCGTTGTGTTGGGTCGAGACGAGAACGGTCTTGAGCTTCACCGGCTTGCCGTCCTGGTACTCGAAGGTGACCTGGGTCTTGCCGTCCGGGCGCAGGTACGGCACCCGGCCGCTCTTGCGCACCGCGGCCAGCTGTTCGGCCATGCGGTGGGCCAGGTGAATGGGCAGCGGCATCAAGACGTCGGTCTCGGTGCAGGCGTAGCCGAACATCATGCCCTGGTCACCGGCGCCCTGCTTGTCGAGCTCGTCTTCCTCGCCGGCCTGCCCCGAGCGAACTTCTTCGGAGTCGTCGACGCCTTGGGCAATGTCGGGGGACTGCTCGTCGATCGAGACCATCACGCCACAGGTGTTGCCGTCGTAGCCAAAGGCCTCGCGGTCGTAGCCGATGTCGCGGATCGTCTGGCGCACGATCGACGGGATGTCGACGTAGGCCTCGGTGGTGATCTCGCCGGCCACGACGGCCAGGCCGGTGGTGACGAGGGTTTCACATGCCACCCGAGACATCGGGTCCTGCTCGAGGAGCGCATCGAGAATCGAGTCAGAGATCTGATCGGCCATCTTGTCGGGATGGCCCTCGGTGACTGATTCCGAGGTGAAGGTCCAGTTGCTCACGTGTGCTCCTTCGAGCGGTTTGGGTGTGGGCCGGCGTCGTGCCGGCGAAAGATCGGTGTTATGCCGGAGGAACCCGGCGTACGGCCGCGCTCAGCACAGCATCGGCCACCTCGCGCTTGGAGGTCAGCGAAACCGACTCGTCACTTCCGTCTGCGCCCAGGATAACGACAGCATTTGTGTCGTGACCAAAGCCGGTCTTCGCTCCGGCGACATCATTGGCGACGATCAGATCGGCGTTCTTGGCCTGCAGCTTGGCTGCCGCATTGGCCCGCAGGTCGGTCGTCTCGGCGGCGAAACCGACCAAGACCTGGTCGGACGGCTTGATTTGACCGAGCGCGGCCAGGATGTCGGCGGTCGGTTCGAGCGCGATGTCGGGTGTGCCGTCGCGTTTCTTCAGCTTCTGGTCGCCCACGGTGGCAGGCCGAAAGTCGGCCACCGCGGCAGCCATGACGACGATGTCGGCATCGGTCGCCGCGGCGAGGACCGCGTCATGCATCTCGGCTGCCGTGGCGACCGGCACGACGGTGGCACCAGGCAGGTCGACCGGCACGGTGGCCACGACGGTGACGGCCGCGCCCCGGGTCAGTGCGGCGCGTGCGATGGCCAGGCCCTGTTTACCGGTCGAGCGGTTCCCGAGGAACCGCACCGGATCGATCGGTTCGCGGGTTCCGCCGGCCGAGACCACCACGTGCAGTCCAGCGGCGTCGCGGCCATGGCCTCGCAACACGGATTCCGCGTAGTCGACCACCGTGGCCGGTTGGGCCAGGCGACCCTTGCCGATGTCGCCACCGGCCAACCGGCCCTCCTCGGGCGGCACGATGTGCACCCCCCGTTCCACCAGGACGGCGATGTTGTCCTGCACGGCCGGGTGCTCCCACATTTCGGTGTGCATGGCCGGCGCCACGACCACGGGGGCTCGGGTGGCGATCAAGGTCGCAGTGAGGAGATCGGCCGACCGACCGGTGCGGTAGTCGGAAAGCAGCCGCGCCGTCGCCGGGCAGACGATGATCAGATCGGCGGTCTGGCCCAGCCGGGTGTGCGGGATCGGGCTCTCCTCGGTCCACAGCGACATCTGGGTCGTCTCCGACGCCAGCGCGTCGAACGTGGTCTTGCCGATGAAGTGCAGCGAACCCTTGGTCAGGACCGGCGCGACATGGGCGCCGGCGTCGACCAAGCGGCGGCAGACGTCGACGGCCTTGTACGCGGCGATGCCCCCGGTGACACCGAGGACGACTCGTTTGCCGGCCAGTACCGACATGACCGGCGGGCTCGTCCCTTCAGTCGCCGGAGTCTTCGAGCTCTTCGGCGATGACGTCGTCGGGCACGGTGTTGGGATCGGGCTCAACCGGGTTGATCTTGTCGACCGCGATCTCTTCGAAGGCGATCGAGAGCGGCTTGCGAGCAGTGCTGGTGACCTGCGGCGGAATCGTGGCTCCGATGCCGTCGCCGAGCTGGCCGAAGTAGGCGTTGATCTGGCGAGCCCGCTTGGACGACAGGGTGACCAGCCGGAACTTGCTTTCGGCCTTTTCGAGCAAGCCCTCGATCGGCGGATCGATCATCGTGTCGTGTTCAGCGCTCACTGCGGGTCCTTTGCGGGGGTCGAGCCAAAATCAGCTCTCCATCTTACCAGCAAATCGCCGGTAGGAGATCAGGGCGGCGACTTCGTCGATCGCGGTTTCGAGATCGTCGTTGATCACCGTGATGTAGTCGGTGCCCACGACGAGTTCGCGTTCGCGATCGCCTCGTTCGAGCCGGGCCTGGACCTTGTCGGCCGGATCGCCCCGCTCTTCCATCCGGCGCTGCTGTTCGTCGCGGGTCGGCGTGTCGACGAAGATCAGGAGCGGATCGGCGTAGACCTGGGCGACGTTCAGACCGCCGACGACGTCGATCTCGAGCACGACATCGGTGCCTTCGGGCGGCGATGGCCGCGGGGTGCCCTGGCGATAGTCGAGGAAATCGACCCATTCGAGAAAGCCGTCGGCGTCGATGCGCTGCTGAAACTCGTCCGGAGTGGCGAAGTGGTAGGCGTCATGGGCCTCCCCCGGGCGACGGACTCGGGTTGTCCAGCTCTGGCTGAGCCACAACGCGTCGTCGCGGTCGACCAGTCGCTGCACCAGCGTGCCTTTGCCGGCACCGCCCGGTCCCGAGATGACGATGATCATGGGGGCTTATCAGTCGCCGAAGATGGCGAGCAACTTCTGCCGTTGCTGCTCGCCCAGGCCGCGTATGCGGCGAGACTCGGCGATGCCGATCTCTTCCATCGTGCGGCGGGCCTTGACCTTGCCGACGCCCGGCAGGGACTCCAGCACGGCCAGGACCTTCATCTTGGCAACGACATCGTCGTCGGCCGCCATGCCCATGATCTCGCTGAACGACAGCGAGCCCATCTTCAGCTTGGCCTTGAGTTCGGCGCGGGCTCGGCGCACGGCCCCGGCCTTGGCCAGTGCGGCCGCTCGTTGCTCATCGGACAGCTTGGGGGGCGTTGCCATGGGCCGAAATCTAACCAGAATCGACGGCGATTGTGCAGCGTTCAGCTCAAAATCTCGGCAACGAGCTGCTCGGCCGCTTCGACCGGGTCATCCGCGGCGGTCACCGCGCGCCCGATGACGAGCAGGTCAGAGCCGCCGGCGATCGCTTCGGCCGGCGTGGCGGCCCGCGCTTGATCATGGGTCTGGGCGCCGGCCATGCGAATGCCGGGCGTCACGCGAAGCATCCGGGGGGCGTAGTGATGGACCTCCTGCAGATCGGCCACCGCGCACACCACGCCGGTGCAGCCGGCTTCGAGCGAGATCGCCACCCGCTTTGGCACGATGTGATCGGGGGCATCGGCGTCGGACGTGAGCACCGTGACGGCCAACGAATCCGGTGCGTCGAGGCCCGCGTTGCTGGCCCCTTCGTTGAGTCCCTCCACGCCGGCTTTCAACATGTCGACACCACCATGGGCGTGGTACGTCAGGTACGACACACCGAGAGCCCCGAGCACCCGCGACGACTTGTTCACCGTGTTGGGGATGTCGTGCAGTTTGAGATCGAGGAAGACGTCGTAGCCCAGCCCGGTGAGCGCGCCGATCGCGTCGGGACCGGCTGCCGAGTAGAGCTCGAGCCCGATCTTGGCCACGCCGAAGTAGGGCGCCAGCGCCTTGGCCAGCCGGGTGCCGGCGACCAAATCGTCGACGTCGAGGGCGAGGGCCAGACGATCGCGTACCTCGCCGGCAATCTCGTCAGTGTCGGTGTCAGTGTCGGCGTCGGTGCCTTCGACCGCAGCTTCGTCGGTGGCGGTTTCGGGGATGGTTTCGTCTGGCATGGGGACTCCTTGCGTACAGATTCGGATGGGCGCTACGGGTTCGTGAGAGTGGAGGTCGAGGACAGGGGTTGCGGCCAATCGGGGTGCGCGCCGCCGATCAAGTCGGCGACTCGGGTGATGCCTCGCCGGCTGCACCAGGTTGCGAGTTCAGCACCGATTCGGGCCAGGCTTCGCGGATCGGCAAACGTGGCCGTCCCGATCTGCACCGCGCGGGCCCCCGCCAAGAGAAATTCGACCACATCAGCTGCCGACGCTACTCCGCCCACCCCGATGATTGGCAGATGGGGATCGGCCTGGGCGGTCTGGTAGACGGCGCGCACTGCCACCGGGTGCATGGCCGGCCCCGACAAACCGCCGGTGACGCCACCCAGGCGGGGGCGGCCGGTCTCGGGATCGATCGCCATGCCGATCAGGGTGTTGGTCAGCGTGACCGCCTCCGCACCGGCCCCTGCGGCCGCGAGTGCAATCTCGGCGACCTCGAGGGTGTTCGGGCTGAGCTTGGCCCAGCGCGGGCGCTTGCATCCGCTCGTGGCTTCGACGACCTCGGTGGTCGCGGCGACCGAGTGGGCGAACATCTTGCCGCCGTCTTCGGTGTTGGGGCAGGAGATGTTGACCTCGACGGCGATCACGCCGGCCGGAGCATCGGCCAACATGGTGGCCGCAGCCTCGTAGTCGGCGACCGTGCGACCCCAGATGCTGGCCACCACGCGGGTACCGGTCGCCAGCAACTCCGGCAGTTCGTGGTCCAGCCACGCCTCGACCCCGGGGCCCTGGAGACCAACGCTGTTGATCATGCCGCCCGCCGTCTCGTGGACCCGGGGCGCCGGGTTGCCGGCCCACTCGAACGGCGCCAACGACTTGGTGACGATGCCGCCCACCGTGGACAGATCGAAGTACTGGGCCAACTCGGCGCCGTAGCCGGCCGTGCCCGAGGCACCGAGCAGCGGATGAGGCAACGCCACCGAGCCGACCACGGTCGAGAGATCGACCTCGGCCGCTGGCCGGCGACGACCGAAACGGGACCTCACCCGGCGTCCGCGTCCTGGGCATCGAGATGCCATTCCTGGATGCTGCGCACCGCCAGCTTGTGGGTGCGCCAGTCAGCCATGCCGCGCGCCGCGGCCAACCCGGCCGAACCGGTCGTGAGCAGCGGGATCCCCGCCTTGCCGGCGGCTGCTCGGATGTGAGCGCCATCGGTGCGGGGCCCACGGCCGCGTGGGCTGTTGATGACCATGTGCACCTGGCCGGCTTCGATCAGGGCAACCGAATCCACTCCCGCGTCGGGCCGTTCGGTTTCCTGCAGCTTGGCCACCCGCTGATGCACGGTGACGCCGGCTTGCTCGAGCGCGGCCGCGGTGCCGGCCGTGGCAACGATCTCGAAGCCCAACTCCACGAAGATGCGGGCCGCTTCGACACCGGCCGCCTTGTCGCGGTCGGCCAGCGACATGAAGATCGTGCCCGACTCGGGCAACGGTCCACCGGCCGCGATCTGAGATTTGGCGAAGGCCAGACCGACCGTACGGTCGACGCCCATGACCTCGCCGGTCGAACGCATCTCGGGGCCCAGCACCGGATCGGCTTCCGGGAACCGGTCGAAGGGCAGCACGGCCTCCTTGACCGACACGTGTTTGGGAGTCGACTGGGCCGGGATCAGCCCTTCGGACCGGAGTTCGCCCAGGGTGGCGCCCACCATGACTCGGCTGGCGATCTTGGCCATCGGCAGCCCGGTGGCCTTGGCCACGAACGGCACGGTGCGCGACGCCCGAGGGTTGGCCTCGATCACGAACACCTGGTTGGCCTTCACCGCGTACTGGACGTTGATCAGGCCGCACACACCCAATTCCTTGGCGATGCGGAAGGTGTAGTCCTCGATGACCGCGATGGTCTCGGCGCTCAGGTTCGGTGGCGGGATAACACAGGCACTGTCGCCGGAGTGCACGCCGGCTTCTTCGACGTGTTCCATCACCGCGCCGATGATCGCATCGCCGCTGCTGTCCCGGATGGCGTCGACATCGACCTCGGTGGCATCTTCGAGGAACCGATCGATCAGCACCGGCCGCTCGGCCGAGAGGCCACCTTCGATTCCAAGCGACCCGAAGCTGGTCAGCTGGGCCATGGCGGCTCGCAGCGACTCTTCGTCGTACACGATCTCCATGGCGCGACCGCCCAGGACATAGGACGGCCGGACGAGGGCCGGGAAACCGATCCGGTTCACGATCTCGAGCGCTTCATCGATGGTCACCGCGGTGCCGCCGGCCGGCTGCGGAATCTCGAGCCGCGCGCAGAGGGCGTTCCAGTGCTCGCGATCTTCGGCCAGGTCGATGGCTTCGGGGCTGGTGCCGAGCACCAGGCCCTTGGGCAGTTGACCGGACAGCTTCAACGGGGTCTGGCCGCCCAGCGACACGATGATGCCCACCAGTTGCTCGTGTTCGGCATCGATCACGTTCGAGACGTCTTCGAAGGTCAACGGTTCGAAATACAGTCGGTCGCTGGTGTCGTAGTCGGTCGACACCGTCTCGGGGTTGCAGTTGACCATGATGGTCTCGAACCCCGCATCGCGCAGCGCGAAGCTGGCGTGCACGCAGCAGTAGTCGAACTCGATGCCCTGCCCGATGCGGTTCGGCCCGCCGCCGAGGATCATGATCTTGCGCCGGTCACTGGGCCGGGCCTCGCACTCGTCCTCATAGGTGGAGTAGAGATAGGGCGTGTGGGC
>JABDJW010000428.1 GCA_013002375.1 Acidimicrobiales bacterium
ATCTACGCCGGCCGGCGCATCGTGCAGTTACCCCACTTCGAAGCCGACGCCTGGATCGATCTGGCCAACGAACAGGGCATCACCCACGCCATGGTCGTGCCCACCATGCTGGCCCGCATCACCGAGCGACTCGACGCCCGAGGCGAATCCATACCAACCCTGCGCGCGCTCTCGTACGGCGGCGGCAAGATGCCCCTCCCGATCATCGAGCGGGCCCTCGAACTCCTGCCCGATACCGCATTCGTCAACGCCTACGGGCTCACCGAGACCAGCTCCACCATCGCGCTGCTCGGCCCGGACGATCACCGAATCGCCCTGGCCAGCGACGACCCGATGATCCGCCGGCGCCTGACGTCGGCCGGCAAGCCGTTGCCGTCGATCGAGCTCACCATCCGGGACGAGACCGGAGCCGAGGTCGGACCCGACACACCGGGCGAGATCTGGGTGCGCGGCGAGCAGGTGTCGGGCGAGTATCAAGGCCTGGGCAGCAGCCTGAACGACGAGGGCTGGTTCCCCACCCACGACGGCGGTTGGCTCGACGCCGACGGCTACCTCTTCGTCACCGGCCGCATCGACGACGTCATCATCCGGGGCGGCGAGAACATCTCCCCGGGCGAGATCGAAGAGGCGCTGCTGCGGCACCCGTCGGTGTCCGAAGCAGCCTGCATCGGCGTGCCCCATGCCCAGTGGGGAGAGGTCGTCTGCGCCGCAGTCGTGTGCGACGGCGACGTCCAGCCCGGCGAACTGCAGGAGCATGTGCGAGAGACGCTCCGAGGCTCGAAGGTCCCCGAACACGTCGCCTTCGTCGAGCAGCTCCCGTACAACGACACCGGCAAGTTGCTGCGCCGCAAACTCCGCGACGAACTCGCGCACCTCGGTGACGACTCCGCCTGAACCCCTTCGACTTCGCGGGGCCGAGCTCGCATCGCGGCTGTCGCTGCCCGGCCTGGCCCGCGAACTCTTCGACCGACCCCTCCTGATCGTCGAAGGGGCGGCCCCGCCGGCACCAGCGCTGCGCGACCTTCCGGCGGTAACCGTCCTGGTCGACGCCGATGACACCCATGCCGATTTCGATCTGTCCGTGTCAGCCGACGCCCTACCGCTCATCGACGCCGCGGTCACCGCCAACCCCAACGCCGCCACCGTGCTCGTCCAACAGGTGCGTTTGGCCGAACTGCTCAGCCCGCGGGCCGGCTTGGCGGCGGAATCGCTGGCCTACGGTGCGCTGCAGGGGGGTGCCGAGCACGCGGACTGGCGGTCGACCCAAGGTCGTCGGGTTCGGCCTGCGCTCGATACTCCCCCACTGCAGGTTTCCGAAACCGATGCCGGCATCGTCGTCACCCTGGACCGGCCCCGGCTACGCAACGCGCTGAGCACGGAGATGCGCGACGCGCTGGTCGAGGTGCTCGAGGCCGCCGCGCTCCGGCCCGGCGTGCCGATCACGATCACGGCCAACGGACCGGCATTCTGCATCGGCGGCGATCTGGCCGAATTCGGAACCGCCACCGACCCGGCCGAGGCCCACCGCATCCGCCACACCGCCAACGTGGCGCCCGCGCTCTTGCCCGTAGCCGATCGGACCACGGTGATCATCGACGGTCCCGCGGTGGGCGCCGGCGTGGAGCTGGCCGCATTCGCCAACCGGGTGGAGGCCACCGCCCAGGCCAGCTTTGCGCTACCCGAGGTCGCGATGGGGTTGATCCCGGGCGCCGGCGGAACGGTGAGCGGACCCCGCCGAATCGGCCGTCACGCGTTCAACTGGCTGGCCCTGACCGGTCAACGCATCGGCGCGCCCCAAGCGATGCGCCTCGGCCTCGTCGACGACGTGCGCTAGCTGATCCTGCTCGGACGCTTGCTCCTGGCGCCGATTTGCTGGTGCCTATTTCTGGGCGAACGTCTGCTGCATTCCGACGTCTTCGAAGCCGGGTACGACCGTGCGGTTCGCCGCGTAGTGATACAGCGCGGTCTGGAAGATGGCCGACAACGCCGACAACGTCATCAGCACGCCGGCGATCCACACCACGCCGGCGACGACGAAGATCAGCCCGATCGGCGCAGTGGCGGCGCCGATCGCGATCACCGCGAAGCCCGGGATCATGGCCACGAACCCGATGAGGCCGAAGCCGATGCGGGCCGCCAGGTTCTCGCCCCAGGTCGTCTTGAACATCTCGCTCGAGCGCTTCACGCTGTCGATGGCGCCTTTGTCCTCGATGATGATCACCGGGATGACCAGGAACGTCAGGACCTCCCACGCAGTATCGAGCAGGCCGCCGACGATACGGCCCAGCGCCCCGGCCCGATCCCGCAGCGCTTGCAGCACCACGCCGACGGTGGCGGTCAGCAGGGCCCACGGTGCCAGCCGGGACAGCTTGGCCGTGGCGCCGCTGATCGCGCTCGACACGGTGGGGTCGCCACCGGTGAGCCGCTCATTGGCGCCCGAGACCATCGCCCCCTTGAAGAACACCCCGATGAACGTCAGGGCCAGCGCCAAGAAGACACCGAGCACCGCGCCGAGGCCGCCGATGTCGCCCTCGGAACCATCGGAGAAGTCCGTGGCCAGCAGGAACGGCACCGCCACGACGGCGATGAGCACCACGCTGGCCAGGAACGACAGCAGTGGCAACAGCAGGAGTTCGCGGTCCTTTTGCAGCACGGCCCAACTGGCCTTGGCCAGATCGATCGTGCGTCGAATGCGTTCCATCATGGGTTGTTACAGCCTTTCGATGATGGTGACGTTGGCTTGTCCGCCGCCCTCACACATGGTTTGGAGGCCCCATCGGCCGCCGGTGCGCTCGAGTTCGTTCAACAGGGTCGTCATGAGGCGTGCTCCGGTACACCCCAGCGGGTGGCCGAGAGCGATCGCGCCGCCATTGACGTTGACCTTCTCGTGGGGAATGTCGTGCTCGCCCATCCACGCCAGGGGCACCGACGCAAAAGCCTCGTTGCACTCGAAAAGATCGAAATCGTCGATGCTCATGCCCGTCTTCTCGAGCGCATACGCAGTGGCCGGGATCGGCCCGGTCAGCATGTAGATGGGGTCGGCGCCGCGCACACTCATGTGGTGAATTCGGGCCCGGGGGGTGAGGTCGTGCTGCTTCACCGCCTGTTCGCTGGCCACCAACATGGCGGCCGAACCGTCGCTGATCTGGCTGGCGACGGCGGCGGTGATGCGCCCACCCTCGACCAACGGGTTCAGCTGCTGCATCTTCTCGATCGAGCCGCCTCGCCGCGGGCCTTCGTCGGTCGTGCACTCGCCGAGCGGGACGATCTCGTTGTCGAACCGGCCTTCGTCGATCGCCCGGATCGCCCGCTCGTGGCTCTCGAACGCAAAGGCCTCCATTGCGTCGCGGGTGATGTCCCACTTCTCGGCGATGAGTTCAGCGCCCCGGAATTGGGAAACCTCCTGGGTGCCGTAGCGATCGACCCAGCCGGTCGACTTGGTGAACGGGTCGGGGTGATCGAGCCCCACCGCCTGGGCCGCGGTGAGCGCCGAACCGATCGGGATCATGCTCATGTTCTGCATGCCGCCGGCCACCACCAGATCGTGCACTCCGGCCATCACCGCCATACCGGCGAAGCTGATGGCCTGCTGGCCCGATCCGCACTGGCGATCGATCGTGGTTCCGGGGACTTCCTCGGGCAAGCCGGCGGCCAGCCACGCGGTGCGGGCGATATCGCCCGCTTGGGGACCCAGGTTGTCGAGGCAACCCATCATGACATCCTCGACGGCCAGGGGATCGACCCCGGTTCGGTCGAGCAGCGCCTTGATCGAATGCGCCCCGAGATCGGCCGGGTGAACCTCGGCCAACCCGCCGTTTCGCTTGCCCACCGGCGATCGAACGGCATCGATGATGTAGGCCTCGCCCACGATTCCTCCAGACTGTGCCCGCCCTCGTGATGCACAACCTCGGTGCCGGCGGGATTTTTCCAGTGTAGGGCGTGGTCACCCGCCCCCCGTTTGCCCTTCCGGGTGGCTAGCGTGTCGGGCGGTGCAAATCACACGCATGAAATTTCCCACTTCCCGACTCGGTT
>JABDJW010000430.1 GCA_013002375.1 Acidimicrobiales bacterium
GAACTACCACACCAAGCTGATGCAGCGGATGGGGTTCGAGGAAGAAGCACTCCGAATTCAAGATCTCTTCCTCGACGGCAAACGGGACGAAGCGATCGCCGCCGTGCCCACCGAATTCGCCGACGAGATCAGCCTGTGCGGGCCCAAGGAACGCATCCGGGACCGGCTCGAGGCCTGGAAGGAGTCGCCGGTGACCGAGCTCAACGTGTCGGCTCGCAGCCCCGAGGATCTGGCCATGATGGCCGAACTCGTCAAGGGGTAACTTTCCTCAAGCGGATTCTCCGATCGGTCGATAGTGAACACACCGGCAAGGATGCCGGTTCGTCCTCTCCGCCCGGAACAGGTGAAATCCGATGAATGGCTTCTCCAATCGAGTCGAGTTCATGATCGTCAGTCTGGCCACGTCGTTCATCGGCGTGAGCATCTTGGCGTGGATCGGCGCCATCCCTCCGCAGAACCTGCGTGACGGGTTCCGGGTGCCCGAGTGGGAGGCATTTCGCGACAACGACGGCATTCCGGTCCTGGCCGGGATGGTCGTCATCTTGTTGTTCGCCCAGATTCGTCGGCTGAACCACATCGGCTGGAGCCGGATGTGGATCGTGATGGCCTTCATCCCACTGGCCAACATGGCGTACCTCGCCGCCCTGGCCCTGATCCCGGGCAACGCCCTGTCGAAAAAGGCGCTGCGAGCCCAGAACAAGCTGGCGGTCCGCACCATGGCCTCGGAGCCGCCCCCGGTCATCGACGACGTGCCGAGCGGGTCGACGATCGAGGTGAACGGCCAAGAGCTCTTGCTGCCAAACGAGGCGGACGCCCAGCACGCGAGCTAGGTCCCGATCCGGCGATCTGATTACCCTGACCACGTGTCAGAAGTCGAGAATCGCGAATCGCCCGAGGATGCCGAGTACCGCCTGAACGCGCGGGCGTGGCTCGAGGCCCACGCCGAACGCAAGACCGGCGTCGACGACTGGTCAACGCAACGGCATCACACCGATCCCGATGCGCTGCGGGCCTACTTCGAGCGTTGTCGGGCGTGGCAGCGCACGCTGTATGACGGCGGCTATGCGGGCATCAGCTGGCCGGTCGAGCATGGCGGCCAGGGGGGCACGTCCACCCAGTCGCGCATCTTCGCCGAGGAGGTCGCGGCGTTCGACGTGACGTCGGGCTTCTTGAGCTCGACCATCATGATGATCGGTACGGCGTTGCGGTTCCATGGCACGCCCGAGCAGCAAGCCCGATTCCTCCCGCCGCTGCTCTCGGGTGAGGAAGCGTGGTGTCAGCTGTTCAGCGAACCGGGCAGTGGGTCCGACCTGGCCGGGCTGGCGTGCAAGGCGGTCCGCGACGGAGACGAGTTCATCCTCAACGGGCAAAAGGTCTGGAACTCGATGGCCCAGTGTGCCGAATGGGGGTTCATCATCGCCCGTACCAATCCCGATGTCCCCAAGCATGCCGGCATCACCTTCTTGCTGGTCGACATGCGTTCGCCGGGCATCGAGGTGCGGCCGCTCGTGCAGGCCAACGGCGCGCAACACTTCAACGAGGTGTTCCTGAGCGATGTTCGGGTGCCGGTCGAACACGTCGTCGGCGAGATCGACGGTGGCTGGTCGCCGACCCGAACCGTGATGGCCGCCGAGTCCCAGTTCATCGGAGGCACCACCGACCGCTCGGCGGCCGAGAAACTGGCCGAGGTTGCCACTCGGCTGGGCCGCAACCACGATCCGCTGGTCCGTCAGCGATTGGCCACGCTGCACACCCGCGAGCGGGTCATCTCCTGGATGTCGACCACGATGATGAACGCGGTTCGCCGGGGCGAGAAGCCCTCGGTGAGCGGCGGGGTGCTCAAGCTGTTCATGGCCGAGAACCGGGTGCGAATCGGCGAGACCGCAACCATGCTGCTCGGGCCGGCGGCCACCGCGGACACCGATCCCGATTCGGAGTGGGCGCAGCTCGAGCTGATCAACCGATTCTCGGTGTCGATCGGCGGGGGCACCAACGAAGTGCAGCGCAACAACGTGGGCGAGCGCGATCTCGGGCTCCCGCGCGATATTCGGGTCGACAAGGACGTCGCCTGGAAAGACGTGCCCCGGGGCTGAGCGCCCTTTCGGTCAACCCTCTTCGGCCGCGCAGGTGGCGATGCCGCCGGCGCCGGCCGAGCCGGCTTGGCTCACCAGTTCACCGCCGACGTAGATCTCGCAGCGGATCGTGCCGCCATCGAGCGTCTCGGCCATGATGTCGAGCGCCATCGGCTCGGGGTTGGTCACGTTGCGGTTGGTGTCGACCGGAATGGCGGTGGGGAGGGCGGTCACCATCCGCTCCACCAACTCGTTGGCCCGGTTTCGGTACGTCACCGCGACCTCCTCGGAGGTGCCGGTCAGCCGGTAGTACGGCCGTTCGACCACGACGCCGGAAACGCGGGTTCGGGGGGTTGGCTCCAGGCCGACTTCACCGTTCGGCACCAGGGCCGGCACGGCCAGGACGACGGCGACCACGCCGGCGACGGCCATGGCGGCCCGCAACGTGGTACGGGTGCCCCGGAACCGTTGCGGCGTCGCGGGAACGGTCGGTGCCGGGATCTCATCCGGGTGCCGCTTGAGGCCGAGCCGCACGAGCTCCTCGGGGCTCGAGAGTTCCGGCGGGAAGAGGGTGGCGTCGGAGAAGCGTGCGTTGTCGAGGCGGGCGCCACGGATATCGGTGTAGCGAAGATCGGTACCGCGCACGTCGGCGAACTCGAGGTCGGCGTCGACGAGCGAGGCGCCTCGGAGGTCGGCGGCCTTCAGGTCGGCCCACCGGAAGTCGGCCTCGTTCATCATGGCGTCGCGAAACACCGCGCCGTGGCAGAGCGATGATTTGAAGCTGGCCGAGCGCAGGTTGGCGCCGGTGAGATTCGCTTCGGTCAGGTGGGCATCGTCGAACTGCGCAGCGCTGAGGTCGGCGCGGGCGAAGTTGGCCTCGCCGAGACGGGCCGAGTTGAAGCGGCGGCGTCGCAGGTAGCGGTCGGCGAAGTCCTCGTGGGTGAGGTCGCGGCCCGACATGTTCGACCGCAGCGTGTCGCTGTGCTGGTGCCCTCGGGCCCCATCGGGCCGGTTGAGCAAGGCCTCGGTGAGCAAGAACGGACCGGCGACCAGGGCCGCGGTCAGGAGGGCCTCGCCGAGGGTGTGCTGTCCGCTGGTCGTGGCCGTGCGCACGAGGACGACGCCGGCGATACCGATCGCGATCATAACGATCGCCACAACCGGCCAGGAGTTCGAACGCGGCCGATCCGCATTGTCTTGACGGTCTTGCATGTTGTGCCCGTCGGTACCGATCGCGGAGAGTTGAGACTTCTGACCCACTCGCGTGGGCCGGTGACTCACGCGCGTGGGCCGGTGACTCACTCGCGTGGGCCGGACGGATCATTTCGGTCTGGCCCGCGTCGCCCGGTTGGGACAGACTGACCGCCATGGATTTGGCGCAAATACGAGAATCGGTCCGCGACGAACTCACCGGCTCCGGGGGGCCCTACGAGCTGACGGTCGAGCCGGTTCGCGGGGTCGATCTGCCGGTGTTCCGGGATCGCTTCCGGTCGGTCGACGAACTCTTTCATGACAGCGTGGCGCGGTTTCCCGAGCGAGAGTTCCTGGTGCTCGAGGACGAGCGCCTTTCCTACGCGCAGTTCGCGGCCGACGTCGCCGAGATGGCCGGGGCCCTACGCGATCGATATGGAATCGAACCCGGTGACCGGGTGGCCATCTTTGCGGCCAACATTCCCGCGTGGGTCACCGCGTTCTTCGCCATCACCCGGCTCGGCGCGATGGCCGCGGCGTGTAACGGGTGGTGGACGCCCGACGAAGTCCGCTACGCGATCGAGCTCACCGAGCCGAAGCTGTTGCTCGGCGATGCCAAGCGGTTGGCGCGTCTCGAGGGTGTCGATGTGCCGACCGTCGATCTCGAAGCCGAACGCGATCAGCTGCGAGGCGCCGACCCCGTCGAAGACGCCGCGGCCGCAGGGGTCACCATCGGGGAGGACGACCCCGCGGTCTTGATGTTCACCAGTGGCACGACCGGTCGGCCCAAGGGCGCGGTGATCTCCCACCGCGGACTGGTCGGTTTCGTGCAGTGTCAACAGGCGAACGTTGTCGAGAAGACCAAACAGGCCGAACGGTTGCTCGGCATCGACATCCCCCCGTCGACGAACCAGAAGATCGTGCTCGGCACCTCGCCGCTGTTCCACATGTCGGGGTTACACGCCACCATCTTGTTGAACATGGTCGAGGGGGCCAAGATCGTCTACCGCCGCGGCCGGTTCGACCCGGCCGACGTGTTGCGCCTCATCGAGACCGAGCGGGTGACCAACTGGAGCGCAATGGGGGCGATGGGGCCCCGAGTGCTCGACGAACTCGAGGCCGGAGACTACGACGTGTCGTCGGTAACCGGTTGCGGGTTCGGCGGTGCCCCGACCAGCGAGGAGCTGGCCGAGCGAATCCGACGGGGCTTCCCGAACGCGGCGGCGGCAGTCGGGGCCGGCTACGGCTCGACCGAGTCGGTGGCGGTTCTGGTCGGTATCGGCGGACAGGAGTGGAAGGACAATCCCGCCGCGGCCGGCCGGCCGGTGATGTCGATGGAGCTGCAGATTCGCGATGAATCGGGACAGCCCGTACCCGATGGCACCGAAGGTGAGGTCTACGTGCGGAGCGCCTACAACATGTTGGAGTACTGGCGGAACCCCGAAGCCACCGCCGAGACCCTTCACCCCGACAGATGGCTGGCGATGGGCGACATCGGGCGCATCGAGGACGACGTCCTGTACCTCAACAGCCGGGCTCGCGACATGATTCTCCGTTCGGCCGAGAACGTCTATCCGGTCGAGATCGAGCACCGCCTCGAGGCTCATCCCGATGTGTCGGAGGCCGCCGTCTACGGCGTCGATCACGCCGAACTCGGCCAGGAGGTGAAGGCGGTCGTCGTGCCGTCGCCGGGCCACGCCGGCGACGCCGATGCGCTGATCGCCGACCTCGAGACCTGGTGTGCCGAAACGCTGGCTCGATACAAGGTGCCCTCCTTGTGGGAGGTGCGCACCGAGCCGATGCCCCGCAACGCCACCGGAAAGGTGCTCAAGGGCGTACTCGCGGGCGAGCGGACGCTCGACCAAGTCGAGGAGTAGCCGGTCGAGGAATCCCATTCGAGTGGGCCGTCACCGCTCGACGACCTACAGTACGAAATGAGAACGGGTTCTCGTTTGCTGCGGGATCCGATCACGCCGCCGACCCACAGGGGAACACCATGGCCGAACTCAGCTTCGCCGCATTCGACGCCGACAACCACTACTACGAAGCCGAGGATGCGTTCACCCGGCACCTCGACCCCAAGATGGCCAAACGCACGATGCAGTGGGCCGAGATCGACGGCCGCAAACGGCTGCTGGTCGGCGGCAAGGTCAACCGCTTCATTCCCAACCCGACCTTCGACCCGGTCGCCCGCCCGGGATGCCTCGATGACTATTTCCGCGGCAAGCAATCGGCCAAGGACATCCGCGCCGCGTTCGGTGAGCTGGAACCGATCAGCCCGGCGTACCGCGATCGCGACGCCCGGGTCGCGATGATGGATCAACAGAACCTGGCCGGCACGATCATGTTCCCGACACTCGGTGTCGGGATGGAAAGCAGCCTCGAGCACGATCAGGAAGCAATGCTCGCTGCGTTCCGGTCGTTCAACCGCTGGATCGACGACGATTGGGGCCTCAACTTCAACGACCGCATCTACGGCGCCGCGTACATCACGTTGGCCAACGTCGACTGGGCGGTCGAGGAAATGGAGTGGGCCGTCGACAACGGCGTGCGGGTGATCAACATGCGGGCCAGCTCGGTCCTCGGGTCCGACGGCGCTCGACGGTCGCTCGGTCACCCGAGCCATGACCGCTTCTGGCAGAAGGTGCACGACGCCGGGATTCTGGTCGCCTTCCATTCCGGCGATTCCGGCTACATGTTCCTGAGCGAGTACTGGGGCCTCGGCGGCGAGTTCGAATCGTTCCGCTACTCGCCGTTGCGGTCACTGCTCACCCATTCGCCAGTCAGCGATGCCATGGCCAGTCTGCTCGCCGAGGGCGTGTTCGATCGCTTCCCGAACATCCGCGTCGCCACGATCGAAAACGGGTCGGACTGGGTGCGGCCGCTCTTCAAGAAGTTGAACAAGGCCTATGGGCAACAGCAGCACGCGTTCAGCCGTCATCCCCATGAGACGTTCCGCGAGCACATCTGGGTCTCGCCCTACTACGAGGACGATCTGTTCGAGTTGCGCGACATGATCGGGGTCGATCACATGCTGTTCGGCTCGGACTTCCCGCACGCCGAGGGCCTGGCCGATCCGGTGTCGTTCATCGACGACCTCGACGGCTTCGGTGCCGACGAGATCGAGAAGATCATGCGCTCCAATGGGCTGAGCCTGGTGCAGCCCCAGGGGTAATCACCGCGGCGGCGAGCCGAAGGTCGCGGGCGGCAGTCGCCGCCGGTGGCGCTAGCGTCGCATCCAGCAATGGCGAACTCTCCCGTTCCAACGAACGCTCGGTCGCCGGCTCCCTCCACCCGTTCGGTCGACGATCAACGGGTGACGGATCTCCGGCGCATGAAGTGGCGGGCCACCGGCTTGTTGATCGTGGCCACGGTGGTCTACTTCGTCATGCGGGCAGTGGCCGATCGCACCGGGTGGCAGGGTTTCGTGGAGGCGACGGCAGAGGCCGCCATGGTCGGCGGGTTGGCCGATTGGTTCGCGGTCACCGCGCTGTTTCGCCATCCGCTCGGCCTGCCCATTCCGCACACGGCGATCGTGCCGAACCGCAAGGACACCATCGGCCGTAGCCTCGGCGACTTCGTGCAGCAGAACTTCCTCGATGGCGATCTCGTCGCCGAGCGCCTCGAGCGTGCTGACATCGCCACCCGGCTCGGCGACTGGCTCGTTCAGCCGGCCAACGCTCGGGCGGTCGGGCGCCAGGCCGGCGGTGTGGTGCTCGCCGCGATCGATGTGCTGAACGATGACGATGTGCAAGCCGGTATCGAGGCGATCGTGGCCGAGCGGGTCATGGCAACTCCGGTTGCACCGATGGTGGGTCGCGTCGTCGATTTCGCGGTCGAGGGCGAACATCATCAGGCCATCTTCGATTCCATGCTGCGAGGACTGGCCCAGGTGCTGGGCGAAAACCAGGGCGTCCTGCGGATGCGGTTGGCCCAGGAGTCGCCGTGGTGGGTGCCCGAACCGGTCGACGATCGGGTCTTCGAGCGCCTCTTCATCGGCATGCAGGCGTTCCTGAGCGATCTTTCGCGCGATCGCCATCACCCCCTTCGCCGCAACCTCGAGGCCCGCATCGCCGGCCTGGCCCACGAGCTCCGCAGTTCACCCGACCTGCTGGAGCGGGGCGAGCACCTGAAGGGCGAGCTACTGGCTCACCCGGCTTTTCGGGAGTGGACCGACGGGTTGTGGTCCGATCTCAAGGCCGGCATCGTTCGGGCCGCGAAGAATCCCGAATCGGAGATGTACGACCGCCTCACCGAGGCGGCCCAGGCGGCCGGCGTGCAACTGCGCAACGATCCCGCGCTCCGGGTCAAAGTCGATCGCTGGATCGTCACTGCGGCCCGTGGCC
Organism: Acidimicrobiales bacterium; assembly: GCA_013002375.1. Lineage (GTDB taxonomy): Bacteria > Actinomycetota > Acidimicrobiia > Acidimicrobiales > SHLQ01 > JABDJW01. The sequence continues at coordinate 7,610 of JABDJW010000430.1, forward strand.
TGGCCACCCACGGGCAGGCCGAGGTCAGTGACTTCATCGCCGGCACGATCGAGCGATGGGATGCCGACGAGACCAGCGAACTCATCGAACTGCAGGTCGGCCGCGATCTGCAGTTCATCCGGATCAACGGCACGCTGGTCGGCGGGCTGGCCGGCTTCGTGATCCACCTGATCAGTACCCTGTTTTTCTGAGACGGGGTTTTTCTGAGACGGGGTTTTTCTGAGACGGGGTTCTTCTGAGACAGGGCCGGGCGCCGGTCTCGAGCCCGGTCTTGATGCGGCCCGATTCCCGCCGATAGGCAACCATGAGTTTTTCGCGCCACGCGCGGGCGATGGCCTGGGTGTTGCCGTTCGTGCTGTTGATCGGGGGAACACTCGGCGCGTTCTGGGCCCGGTCGGCGGTGCGCGAGGCGCAAGAAACGACTCGGGTGAACGAGTTCGGCGCCGACGCCCAATACGTGCTCGACAGCATCGATGGTCGGGTGCAGGACTACCTCCGCGTCGTCGAGCACGTCGCAGTGTTCACCGGCACCGTGAATCCGCCGTCGCAAGCACAGTTCGCCGACTTCGTCGACACGACCGGGCTCCTGGACACGTCGCGCACCAGCCTGCTCTTCTACGCCGAACGGGTCGAGCCGACCGAGCTTCGGAGTGTCATCGCTCGCGAGCAGGCACTGCGCTCGAACTTCTTGGTGCATGCCCGACGCGCGGCGAGCGGTGACGATCTGGCCCTGATGATGCGGGTCGGACGAGGGCAGACCATCGATTGGCTGCCCGGCATCGACATCGGTCGCAGCCCCGATGTCCGGGCCGCCCTGCAGCGAGCCGCCGATCGGCGCAGCACGGTGTTGGTCGACCTGGCCGACGAGATGCAGCTGATCGCCGAGCAGGATGACGCGCTGGAACAGTACGGGTACTCGGGTGACGATTTCCGCACCCGCCTGCTCGACGAATTCGGCATCACCGAGAACGGCGACCTCTCCGGCCTGGCCGCGGTGACCCCGGTCTACGACGACTCCGGTCACCTCGCCGGGTGGATCTTCGGTGAAGCACTCGCCCTCGGCTCACTCGATCAGTACTCGAGCGGCGACCTCGGGGTCTCCTTCACGATCAGCGAGGTCGACGATGGCCTGAGCCAGACCCGCACCACCGATCTGGCGGCCGGCCGCCAGCCCGATGCCGACTTGGTTGCCGGGCGGACGATCGTGAACGGCTTGTTGCAGATCGACATCGAAGTGTTCGGCTCGACTGCGTTTCGCCCGGTCGCGGTCGCCGAAGGTGGTGTGATCTTCGCAATCAGCATGGTGCTGGCCATCGGCGCCGCCGGCATCGTGTACCTGAAGCTTCGATTTGCCGAGACCACCGGTGGGCTCGCCACGCAGCTGACCCAGGTCGAGCATCGGGCGATGCACGACGAGTTGACCGGGCTCCCCAACCGGGCCGCGTTGATGACGCACCTCGCCGAACGCATCGGCGGAGGGCGGAAGCCGGCCGCGCCGATCTGGGTGCTCTTCCTCGACATGGACCGGCTGAAGGTCATCAACGACTCGCTCGGTCACAGCGTGGGCGATGCCAGCCTGTTGCAGGTGGCCGAACGGTTGCTGCGCGTGGCGGCGCCGCACCCGGTGGCCCGTTTTGGCGGCGATGAGTTCGTGGTCGTCGTCGAGGACTTCACGCACGAGTCCCAAGCGATCGAACTCGCCGAGCACGTCTTGGCCGCGCTGGCCGAACCGATGGAGATCGGCGGTCAGCGGTTGCAGATGGGCGCGAGCATCGGCCTCGCGGTCGCCGACGGTTCCGAGCCGCTCAGCCCGGACGACCTGCTCCGCGACGCGGACAGTGCGATGTACCGGGCCAAACGCTCGGGCGGTGACACCTACTCGGTGTTCGACGAGTCGCTTCGCCAGGAAGCGGTCAACCGACTCGAGATGGAACAACATCTGGCCGAGGCGATCGAGAACCGTGAATTCGAGGCCTGGTACCAGCCGATCGTCGATGTCGATCGCGGGGAGATCGCGGCGCTCGAGGCCCTGGTTCGCTGGCGTCGGGCCAGTGGTGAAATCGAATCACCGGCCCGGTTCTTGCCCGTCGCCCACGAGACCGGCCAGATCGTCGACATCGGCGAGCAGGTCCTCAATCAGGCCTGCCGCACGCTGGCCGAGCTGGCCAACCTCGGGTTGTTCCGCTACCCGCACATGGCGGTGAATGTGTCGGAGGGCGAGTTGGCCGATGTGAACTTCATCGAACGGGTCGACCGGGCGATCCGCAAGACGGGTATCCCACCGCAGAACCTGACCCTCGAGATCAACGAAGACATCATGATCGATCGGGTCGAGTCGTCGATTGCCCTCATGCGCGAACTCGAGCGCAAAGGTGTGCGGTTGTCGATCGACGACTTCGGCACCGGCCTGTCGTCGCTCAGCTACTTCAAACGGCTTTCGATGATGAGCGAGCTGAAGATCGACCGAAGCTTCGTGATCGAGTTGTGCACCAGTTCGGCTGATCAGGCCGTGGTCTCCGCCGTTGTGGCGATGGCAACCTCGCTGGGCATCGACGTCGTCGCGGAAGGGGTCGAGGAATTCGAGCAGGTCCAGAAGCTGCGAGAACTCGGGGTGAACCTCATGCAGGGGTACTACTTCTGCCGGCCGAAGCCACGGGACGAAATCGACGAGCTGGTGCGCAGCTTCACGCTCCCCGCCGAGATGGACGAGCCACACGACGAGCCAGATGGACGGCATGGAGTTGACCCGCTCCTGAGCCGGTAGCGTCGGTGGCACCATCGGCCGCGATCGCGAGGGGAGGTGGGCACATGGGCGACACCGGACGTCGATTGACCGAGTTCAGCCACGGCGCTGGTTGAGGCTGCAAGCTCGCCGCTGGCGAGTTGTCGCAGGGCGTGCGACAGCTGAATCCTCCAACCCATCCCGATCTCCTCGTCGGTGCCCTGACCGGCGACGACGCTGCCGTGTGGCGTCTCGACGATGATCGAGCCTTGGTGGCCACCGCCGATTTCATCACGCCGGTGGTCGATGACGCGCGCGCCTGGGGTCGGGTCGCGGCGGCAAACTCGGTGTCCGATGTCTATGCGATGGGCGGGCGGCCGTTGTTCGCGCTGAACCTGGTCGGCTGGAACACCGATGAGCTCTCGGCCGAACTCCTCGGCGAAGTCCTGGCCGGTGGCGCCGACATTGCGGCTGAGGCGGGTTTCATCGTGGCCGGCGGTCACACCGTCGACGACCCCGAACCGAAGTACGGCATGGCCGTCATCGGCGAGGCCCACCCGGATCGATTGCTCACCAATGCCGGCCTGCGGGCCGGCGATGTCCTGATCCTCACCAAACCGCTCGGCATCGGCATCATCACCACCGGTATCAAGCGGGGCCTGGCATCGGCCGCGCAGGCTGATGCCGCGATCGCCTCGATGACGAAGCTCAACGCCCACGCGTCGCGCGTGGCCCTCGCGGCCGGCGCCACCGGCGCGACCGACGTCACCGGCTTTGGCTTCTTGGGTCATGTGGGTCGCATGGCGCTCGAATCCAAGGTCGACGTCGCGATCGATGTGGCCGCGGTTCCGGTGCTCGACGGCGTGCGCGACCTGGCTGAAGCCGGGTCGGTCCCCGGGGGTACCGGCCGCAACCGCGACGCCATCGAAGCCCAGCTCGATCAAGGTTTGGCGAGCGATCTGGCCGTCACGATCCTGGCCGATGCCCAGACCTCGGGCGGCCTGGCCTTCGGCGTGGAGCCCGCCCGGGCTACGGACGCGGTCGCCGAGCTGGTCGAGGCCGGTCACCAGGCCGCAGTGGTGGCCGAGGTCACCACCGGTGACGGGCGCCTGCTCCTGCGGTGACAAAGTCATTGTAGGAGTAGTCACTCTGAGAGTAACTACTCCTACAATGGGACCATGGCTGCCGAGAGCACCGCGGTGCACTACCGCGTCGACGAGTTGGCCGCGGCCAGCGGTTGCAGCGTCGACACCATTCGCTATTACCAGCGCCTCGGTCTGCTGGCGCCGCCCCAGCGTCATGGCCGGACCGCCATCTACGGCGGCGAACATGCCGAGCGGCTCGCGGCCATCGCGGGGCTGGCCGACCGGGGGTTCACCCTGGCCCAGATGGGCGAGCTCTTCGCCGAAGGACAGTCCGACCCCTTGTTGGCCAACCTGGCCGCCCGCGCCGCGGTCGACCCCTCGCTCGATCGGGCGGCGTTGGCCGAACGCTCCGGCCTCGATGCCGCGATGGTCGATCTCGTCGTCGATGCCGGCCTGGTGCCCCGATCCGAGTCCGCCGACGGCGACGAACGGTTCGGCCCGGAGGTCGTCGACATGTTGCGGGCGGCCGGTGCCGTGCTCGCGGCGGGTTTGCCGTTCGATCAGCTGGCACCGCTGGTCAGCCGGCACGCCGACCACGTCGAGCAGCTCGTCGATGCCGCCATCGAACTCGTGGCCGAGGCCTACGACGACGACCGGGACGGGCTGAGCGCGACGGCCGAGGATCTCATTCCCGCAGTCACCGCGCTGGTGGCCGCGCACTTCGAACGAACGCTTGTCGAACGCACCCGGCAACGACTGCTCGGGTCGACCGCCGTCAGCGGGCCATCGGCATGAGTCCCGCCCTCACCAC
>JABDJW010000106.1 GCA_013002375.1 Acidimicrobiales bacterium
GTCCCGGCGTGGCCGGCCGGTAGAGGCGGTACGCGAGATCGCCGTCGGCCCCGGGGTACGTGCCGTCCACGATCTCGCCGACGTCGGGCCCGGGCGGCCGCGCCGCGGCCGAAACCTCCATGAAGGCTCGTGCGTCCTCGGGTGACAGCGATTCGATTGGCGGCAGACCCATTTCGTCCATGATCCCCAGCACCATCGAGACGTCGGGTTGCATCCGGCGAATCACGCCGTCGTTGCACTGGGTTCCCTCGGCGCCGGTGAGCTCGAACCCCAGGAACCCCTGCTCGACGACGTCGTTGCACACCTGCCGATAGCCGTCGACGCCGCCCAGGTACGGCAACACCACTCGCGGTTTTCCCGGCACGTTGGCGCCCACGTACCAGGAGTCGGCCTGGCTGATCAGGGTGAGATCGGCACAGTCGGTCGCGTGTTGTTGCCAACCGGCTTCGGCGGTCGGGGTGGGTTCGATGGCGGTGAATCCCTGCTCGCGCATCGCCGCGATGGTGTCGCTGACCCACTCCACGTGCTGTTCAATCGACACCGCCATGTTCGACAGCACCGACGGGCTCTGCGGGCCGGTGATGGCAAAGAAGTTGGGGAAGTCGGTCACGGTGAGGCCCAGGTAGGTGACCGGCCCGTGGTCCCACTTGTCCTTCAGCTCGACCCCGTCTTTGCCGGTGATGTCCACCGCAACGATGGCGCCGGTCATGGCATCGAACCCGGTGGCAAAAACGATGGCGTCGAAGTCGAACGATCGGCTCGCGGTGTCGATTCCGGTTTCGGTGATGGTGGAGAAGGGATCCTGGCGGAGATCGACCAGGTGCACATGGGGCTGGTTGAACGTGGCGTAGTAGTCGGTGTCGAGGCAGAGCCGCTTGGTGCCGAACGGGTAGTCCTTGGGGCACAGGATCTCGGCGGTGTCGGGATCGTCCACGATGCCGCGGATCTTGTTGCGGACGAATTCGGCCACGACCTCGTTGGCGACGGGGTCGATGGCGGTGTCGGAGAAGATGCCGAGGAAGCCGATCAGGTTGCCCTCCGCCCAGGCGGCCTCCATCCGGGCCAGCCGCTCGGCCTCGTCCACCATGAACACGCCCTCGGTGGCCGGCGGGCGAACGACCCCGCCCCGCGTCCAGCGCGCCTCCTCGCGATATTCCGGGTAGCGAGCCTTGATCGCGGCAAGCCGTTCGGGTGGGATCGGACCATTGTGGGCCGGGATCGAGAAGTTGGCCGTGCGCTGGAACACCGTGAGCTCAGCAGCCTGCTCGGCGATGAGGGGAATCGACTGGATGGCCGAAGAGCCCGTGCCGATGACGCCCACCTTCATGCCGGTGAAGTCCACCCCCTCGTGCGGCCAGCGACTGGTGGAATAGGTCGGGCCGGTGAAACGATCGACCCCTTCGATGTCGATGGTCTTGGGCTGGGACAGACAGCCGGTGGCCATCACGAACCAACGGCACACGAGCTCGGTGCCGTCGTCGATGCCGATCTTCCAGGTCGACGAATCGTCCTGCCATCGAGCGCTGTTCACTTTGGACTGGAACCGGATGTCTCGCCGGAGATCGTGGCGCTCGGCCACGTGGTTCAGGTAGCGCAGGATCTCGGGCTGGGTGGCGTATCGCTCGGACCACTCCCACTCCTGTTCCAGCTCCGGGTCGAAGCTGTAGGAGTAATCCACGCTCTCGATGTCACAGCGAGCGCCGGGATAGCGGTTCCAGTACCACGTGCCCCCGATGTCGTCGGCGGCCTCCACCACCATGGTGCGGAAGCCCATGCCCCGCAGTCGATGCAGCAGGTACAGGCCGGCGAAGCCGGCGCCCACCACCACCACATCGAGGTCGAGATCTGCGTTCTGATCGGCCATGGTTCCCCCCGGGCGCTCGCCCGGTTCAGCTTCACACAGCGCCTGCGCTCACACAACGCCGAGGGTTGGGTGCCGTAGCGTCGGCGGCATGGATGCGAACGCCGTCACCGAGATCGTGGGTTATGCCGCCTCAGCCCTGATCGTGCTGTCGATCACCCAGACGTCGATCCTGAAACTGCGGCTGTTCGGCTTTGCCGGCGGCCTGACGTTCCTGATCTATGCGCTGGCCATCGGCGCGTACCCGATCGCCGTGGTGAACGTGATCGGCGCTTCGATCCACGCCTGGTATCTGCGAAAGCTCATCCGCCGGAAGGCCGAGGTGTTTCGGATCCTCCATGTGGCTCCGGATTCGGAGTACGTGCGCCGCTTTCTCGAGTTCTACGCCGACGACATCCAGGGTCGGTTCCAGCCCGAGTTCGTGCACGAACCCGAGGCCGACACGATCACCGCGTTCACCTTGCGCGACATGGTGCCGGCCGGCCTGTTCATCGGCGAGCAGAGCGGCGACGGCCGCGTGGAGGTCAAGCTCGATTTCGCGATTCCGCAATATCGCGATTTCGCGATCGGCAGCTACCTCTACTCCGAAGACGCGGGGCTGCTGGCCGACGTACCAGCGACCTCGCTGTGGTCGACCGCCTCGAACCCCGATCAAGCCAAATACCTGCGCCGCATGGGCTTCGCCGAAGTGCCCGACGTTCCGGGGCGCTACGAGCGTCAAGTCGACGCGGCGCAGGCGGCCTGAGCGCGCTGCATGCGAGATAGAGATAGAAGACTCCGAAGGATCTACATCCGGCTGCCGGGCCCACAGTCGGCGTCGAGCCGTCCCGGCGCCTCGGCGCCGGTCCCAAAGTCGCGGAACGTGCCTTCGGCCGTGAGTGATGTGCCGTCGAGGGTGATGCCACTGTCGGCGATCATCTCCCAGGAAACAACGGGATTCTCGAAGTCCTCGATGTCGTCGAGCGACACCGTGTGACCGAGGCCCTCGCCGCTGAGTCGGTCTTGGCCTGAGTCATCGTCGATGCTGGCCTGCATCTGGAGGCGGGTGCCGTCGGAGTGCACGCCGAACGCGTTGGTGGAGAGTGAGAAGAGATCGCTCTCGGTGTTGGCGTAGCCAACGGCGCACACGAAGCCTTCGAACTCCCAGGTCTCGTCACCGATCGTCAGCGTCGCCTGTCCCGAGCCCTCAGCGTCGGCCGCGGGTGGAGGGGGCGCTGGTTCGGCGGCGGGGTCGTCGTCGGTCGCGTCGGCGGGTGGGCTGGGGCTCTCGGCTCCGCCATCTGACGGCACGCTCGATTCGAGCGCGGCATCCGACGACGAATCGTCGTCAGACCCACAACCGGCCAAAATGAGCAACCCGCCCATCATGAACAAACCGGTCACGCCGAGCCTGAACCGGCCGGCTGCGACTGTCCATCCAGCGCTTCGCATTGTTTCTCCCGCCCGAGCGCACACCGGGGGCGCGCCCAGTACGTGGAGCCTACGCCCGCCTTCCCCGGATGTAAATGCTCATGTCAGCTGCGCCGATGCTGCCGGATACGAGCACCCGAAACGCGCCTGACGGCTGGACGCGATCCGCGCCGCCTGGCGCGGCCTCCAATGTCGCACGGTCGCCCGCCTTGATCGCCTCGGCGAGTTTGTTTCGAACCCTGCGAATCCGACGGAGCCCAGGAGCTCGAATGGTCCAAAGGGGGCAGTGATCTGCTTGGCGGTGGTCGCCGTAGGTAAGGCGCGGCGACAACCCGCCGCCCATCGGGCGGCGGGTTGCACAGGTTCCTGCACTCCGTTTGGTTCAGCTCGTTGCTGCGACGATCGCGGTCGCAAGGGCATTGGCTGACCCGTCCATGTGCATGGCCGCCATTCGGAGGTTGGCGAAGATGTCAGCGTCGCCGGCAACGAGGCTGTCGATGGTGGCGAACACCGTTTCGGTGTGACCGTCGAGGTTGGCGACGAGGGCGTCGGCGGGTAGCTCTCCAGCGGTGATCTCTTCGAAGAAGGCTCCGGCCGCTTGCTTGTAACCGTCGAGGTCGGTTCGAGCTTGGTCGGCTCGGGCGTCGTCGCCCGTGGCCCGGCCAAGCGTGTACTCGACAAAGAAGCCAATGTGTTCACGCCACAGACCGAGGAACGCTTCGCCGTTCTCGTCACCGGCGACCGAGGCGACGACATCCGATAGGGCGACCGAGTTCTCGTCGAGTGCTCCGACTGCTGCGACGACGGTGGGGTGTTCGAGGTCGCCGCCGTATTCGACGGCCTGTTCGAGGGCGATTCCGGCGAGGTAGACGTGTTCTTGCAGCAGGCTGGTGAGCACGGCTCGGGTTTCGGCCGGGACGCTGTTGACGTCTCCGGAGAAATTGTCGGGCAGCGCTGTCACGATCGCGCCGGAGAGCGCGGTGGCGATGCCGGGCATCTCCTGGCCCGCAACACGCACCAGCGTGAACGTCTCGGCCTCACCGGCCACCAGGGCATCGATCGCAGCGAAGGTGGTGACGGCATGGGGGGCGAGGACGTCCTCGACCTGTGCTGCTGAGACGGCACCGCCGGTGATCTCCTCGAAGAACGCGGCCGAGGCCTGCTTGTAGCCGGTCAGGTCAGCCATGGCCTGTTCGACCTTGGCGTCGTCGCCGGTGGCGCGGCCGAGCGTGTAGTCGACAAAGAAGCCGATGTGTTCACGCCACAGGCCGAGGAACGCTTCGCCGTTTTCGTCACCGGCGATCGATCCAACGGCGTTGGCCAGATCGACAGAATTGGCGTCGAGCACGGCAATGGCGGCTTGGACTTCGGGAGTCTCGAGGTCGCCGCCGGCGTCGACTGCGGTCTCGAGGGTGATGGCTGCGAGGTAGAGGTGTTCTTGGAGGAGGCTGGTGAGACCGGCCCGAAGCGTCGATGCTCCGTCGTCGGTGCTGGCGATCATGACGTCAGCGGTCGGCGGCGCCGGCTCGGTGGTCTCTGGAGCCTCCACGGCCGTGGTGGTTGTCATCGCTTCGGATGCCGGTGGCTGCTGGGCTTCCGTGTCGGCATCGCTGCCACATGCGGTGGCCAACAGTGAACCGGCGAGGGCAAGTCCTAGCGCTTTGGTCTTGAGGGGATTCATGGTTTCGGGGTCCTTACAATCGTTGGTTTCACCGGTGGTTCGGAGCAGCGGGCCGACCCGGATTGGTTCGAATCGAGATTTTCTTTCACGGCGAACCAATCCAGCTGCCGGTACTGCTCCGAACCACGGGCATGAAAATGATCGGAATCGTCTTGATTGGACTCGGAGCCCTCCTTGGATGTGCGAGTGACTCGCCGGGGTCGCTTGAATCGGCCACCACCGGCACCTTCGCCTCGCCAGATGAGGTGACGGTTCGTATCGAGCGGTCAAGATTCCTTCCAGCAGACGTCGACGTCGCTGTGGGCGACACCGTGGTGTTCGAGAATTCCGATCCGTTTGCTCACACGGTGACCTCCCGGCCGAGCTCGACGGTGGTGTTCGACTCAGGGTCGATGGTTCAAGGCGATCGCTTCGAATTCGATGCCGAGCGAGTGGGTGAGTTCGAGTACTTCTGCGAGGTTCATCCCACGATGCGCGCCACGGTGATCGTGCGTTGACCACGATCTCCGCCCACTCTGTCCCTGCAGCTGTAAGCATGAACCGCGTGAACCCGTTCAACCGTGACCGTCGTCGCTCCAGGCAACAGACCACGACCACGCCCTCGAGCACCTCGGAAGCCGATCGCGCCGCCACGCTGCTGAACCGGTCCGGACGCGGCGACCAAACCGCATTCGCTGAGCTCTACGATCTGCTCGCGCCAACCGTGTTCGGCATCGTGCGACGGGTCCTACGCGACCCCTCCCAAGCCGAAGAAGTCAGCCAAGAAGTGTTCATCGAGCTGTGGGCCATCGCACCCCGGTACGACGAGTCCAAAGGCTCACCCCGCGCGTGGATGGCCACAATCGCTCATCGTCGAGCTGTCGATCGCGTTCGGTCCGAACAAGCCCACCGTGACCGCGACGACCGGCATGCCAACCGCAACCATGAGCGGAACGTCGACCACGTCAGCGAGGAGATCATCACCTCACTGGACCACGAACGGGTCAACAACGCACTCGCCCGACTCACGGCCAGCCAGCGCGAAGCGGTCACGCTTGCGTACTACCAAGGCAACACCTACCGGCAGGTCGCCTCGCTGCTCGACATTCCCGAAGGCACCGCCAAGACCCGAATACGCGACGCCCTCATCCGCCTGCGCGACCTTCTGGAGGTCACCCAATGAACCAAGACCACCACCTGGCCGCGGCCTACGCCCTCGACGCCCTCACGCCGGACGAGCGTCAACGCTATGAGGCCCACTACCCGACGTGTGAGATATGCGCCGCTGAAGTCAGCGATTTCCGAGAAACCGCCGCACTTCTCGCCGCCGCAGCATCCGAACTCCCGCCGCCATCGCTCAAAGCTCAAGTGCTCGCCGAAGTCGGGACGACCCGACAAATCCCACCACTCGTCCCGGAACCGGTTGCCGATCTCGCCGAACGCCGCCGTCGCAACGTACCCCGCCCGGTTGTCTTGGCCACCGCAGCAGCCGCCATCGTCGCGCTCGCCATCGGGTTCGTCTCACTTCGCGACACCACCCGCAACACCACCGTCGACGACCTACTCGCCGCCGACGACACCATCATCACCCAACTCGACGGCGGTAACGGAACGGTGTCGGTCGCGTGGTCAGCATCTCGCGACCAAGTAGCCGTCCTCGGCACCGGCCTCACCCAACCACCGCCCGAACAGACCTACGAACTGTGGCTACTCACCGAAACTGGCGCCGAGCCAGCCGCGCTCTTCACGCCCGCACGAGGCGCAATTAGTGCGGTTTTCGACGTCGCCGACATCGACTCCACCGGTTGGGGAATCACCGTCGAACCCGCGGGCGGTTCCCCCCAACCAACAACTCCCATCCTCTACGCCGGAACCCTCTGAGAGACTTGGCCGGCCGAGCCAATTCAAACCGGCCACCGATTCGCTCCCCTCTTGTGTAGCGAATCTCCGGGCGCGCATTCGGGGAAGAATCTCACGCCATTTCCAATCCGCCGATGCCCCCGCTCCGAATCAGTGGAAACATTCCCAAAAATCACAGGAGTCAGACATGAAGAACCCAACCCGCATCGCAGCGTCCATTGCCGCCATCGGTCTCACCGCCGGCGTGGCGGTTTCGTCCATTGGAATCGCAGGCGCGGCACACGGTGGCGCGCTTACCGAAGGTTCGTTCAGCGGTCGCGCCGAGGTAGCGGCTGACGCAACCAACAACAGGATCGTCGGCGACCCCAACGGACGCGGCAACGCGTACGTCTTCTCGACAGGAGAAGGCATCGTTTGCTACGTCCTCGAGGTCGACAAGATTGAACCCGCGACCGCGGCACACATCCACGCTGCACCCACCGGCGCCAATGGGCCGGTTGTGGTTGCGCTCTCCCCACCCACCACCGGCACGTCCGCCGGTTGCGTGGATACCGGCGACGCTGAGCTTGCCGCCGATATCACGCTCAATTCGCCCGGTGACTACTACGTCAACGTGCACAACACCACGTACCCAGGTGGCGCTGTCCGAGCCCAACTCGGCGGCTAGAGCAGCGCTTCGGCGGGGTGGTCGGGGCCAAGTTGAGCCGGCCAACCCGATGGGCGCAGCAGTTCAAACGCCCCACCACCGCGTCGATTGCTGTAGTGGGTCCGTCGATCCCAACCAAAGCAGCCAGCGGGCCGAATCGCTCGGTGGCCGAGAAGCGTCCGAGCGCGTGATCGGCTGCCGTTCGGCCTGCCTCGCCCTGGACCAGCTCAGGTGCGACCGCGCAAGCTCATGCTGCAGCTGCCGTCGCCGCCCCGGTCGAGCGGGGCGAAGAACTGGAGCGGCAACATTGGATGCGATCTGCTCGCCTGCGTCCTCGAGCAGCGCTCGCATCGCGAGCAGTGACTGCTAACAGACGCCCCGCCTCACCAGCGGCCGCTCTGCGGTTGGTGTTAACGTCGTGCGAGCCGGATTTTCACGTCCGGCTGAGGAGGGACATCATGCAGGGACCTGCGGAGATCTGGCTGCTGGCAGCCGACAGTTTCGAGGCCACGCTGAATCAGGTGGGCGAGGATCAGTGGCCCGCTCCGACGGGCTGTGGCGAGTGGACGGTACGCGAGCTGGTCGACCACGCCTTGTTCTGGCAGTGCAACCTGGCCAGCGTCGTCGGTGCACAAGTGACACCCGAGGACGGCTGGGACGCGATCAAAGCAGCCGTTGCCGGCCAGTTTGAGGACCCGTCGGTGCTGGACGGCACAATCGAGGCCGGACCGATGACGGGGATGCCGAAGCATCAGGCGATGGGCCTAGCGACCGCGGATGTGTTGGTGCATGGCTGGGATCTCGCCCGGGCGATCGGCGCCGACGACACCTTGCCCGCTGCGGCGGTGGAGGCGGTGCAGATGGGCTTGGCGCAGGCTCCTCCCGAGATGATCCGCAATCCGCAGGTGTTCGGCCCGATCGTCGAGGTGCCCGCCGACGCCAGCGCCCAGGACAAGCTGATCGGCTTCGTCGGCC